>JANJTW010000249.1 GCA_024710925.1 Rhodocyclaceae bacterium
AGGCCGGCGTGCTGAAAACGGCGGCGATGGCGCCGGCACTGACGTAGCTCTGCGAGAAGGCGATGAGCGGCTTCTGGTGCCGGTAGGTGGTGAGCAGGATGCCGCGCACCGTGTCGCGCCGGTAAACGACGCCGTCGGGCAGCGCCAGCAAGCCGTCGACGTTCGGCAGCAGGCGGGCGAGCGCCGGCATCACCTCGTTTTCGGCGGCGACCGTCTCGACGGCGAGTTCGATGCGCGCGCGCGCGGCGGCGGACTTGAGGACGGCCAGCTGCGCCGCCGAGTCGGGACCGAGGACGACGCCGGCGCGGCGCGCGTCCGGCAGGATCTGCCGGAACAGTCGGGCGAGGCGCGACGGCGGCTGGTCCAGCCAGATCGCCGACAGCGTCCCCGGCGGCCGCCGGCGGCCGGCCTCGGCGGCCAGGCGCTCGAAGGCAAGTTGCGGCACCAGCGTACCGAGCACGGGCAGCGGCGACGGCCAGGCGGCGGCATCGCGCGTCGCCTGCATGCCGACGGCGACGATCAGCTCGCTGCCGGCGAGCGCCGCCTCGGGCGGCGTCGGCGCGGTGACGACGCGTTGCGTCCGCACCGGCTCGCCGGCACCGGCGAGCGCCGCATCGAAGGCGTCGGCGAACTCCTCGTAGACGCCGCCGCGTTCGCTGAGCACGAGCACCACCTTCTGCACCGCCTGCGCCGGCGACAGCGCGGCGCAGCACAGCGCCAGCGCGAGCAGCGCCCGGCACAGGCGGCGGTTGAGGGCGATTACGGAAAGCGGCATGCCGGCCACGCGCATCGGGTCAGAAATCCAGCTTCGGGCCGGCCCAGCGGCGCGGCTCATCTACCGGCCGGCGGGCGATCGCCGGCGGCGTACCGCTCCACGGCTGGCGCCGGCGCGTCGCCGACAGGACCGCCGGCAGTTCGCCGAGGGAATCGGCCGTCAAAAGGGCGCGCCCCGACGCTTCCGCCGCCGTACCGGAAACGAACACCGCCGACAGCATGCCGGCCTGCGCCCGCATCCAAGCTACCCGCATCCAACTCCCCTGCTTATCACCTTTTGCCTATAAACCTAACCGGAAACGGGGTTTTCCGGCAAGGTAATATCGGGGTCGCGATGAACTTCTTCTATACCGATACCTTCGTGCTGCCGCTGCCGCCGGGCCACCGCTTCCCGATGGCGAAGTATTCGCTGCTGCGCGCGCGCCTGCTCGCCGATGGCGACTTCGCTGCCGGCGACTTCCATGAACCCGCCGCCGCCAGCGACGAAGAACTGTGCCGCGCGCACTGCCCGGACTACGTGCGCCGCGTCGTCGCCGGCGAATTGAGTCCGGCCGAGATCCGGCGCATCGGCTTTCCGTGGAGCCCGCAGATGGTCGAACGCTCGCGGCGCTCGGCCGGCGCGACGCTGGCCGCCTGCCGCGCCGCGCTCGAAGACGGTTGTGCCGCCAACCTCGCTGGCGGCACGCACCACGCGCAGGCCGACCGCGGCGAGGGCTTCTGCGTCTTCAACGACGCCGCCGTCGCCGCGCTGGCGATGCTCGCCGAAGGCTGCATCGAACAGGTCGCGGTAATCGACTGCGACGTCCATCAGGGCAACGGTACCGCCGCCATCCTGCGCGACCACGGCCGCGCCTTCACCTTCTCGATGCACGGTGCGCGCAACTTCCCGTTCGACAAGGAAACGAGCGACCTCGACATCGAACTTCCCGACGGCACCGGCGACGACGCCTACCTCGCCGCGCTCGACCGCGGGCTGGCCAAAACCTTTGCCCGCTGCCACCCGCAGCTTGTCATCTACCTCGCCGGCGCCGACCCCTACGCCGGCGACCGCCTCGGCCGGCTGGCGCTCTCGTTCGCCGGCCTCGCCGAACGCGACGAACGCGTACTCGCCGCCTGCCGCACGCGCGGCGTGCCGGTGGCGCTGGCGATGGCCGGCGGCTACGCCGAGCCGATCGAAGACACCGTCGCCATCCACGCAACGACGATCCGCACCGCGCGCCGCCTCTTCGGCTGAAACCCGCCTCGCCAATTGCGCGGCGGGCCACTAGAATCGCCCCATGCCCTCACCCCAAGCCCTCTACCAGGCCGCTGGCCTGCGCGCCGTCGAAGCGGCCGCCGCCGACCAGCCGCTGATGCAGCGCGCCGGCCGCGCCGCCGCCGATTTTGCCGGCGAGCTGGTCGCCGACCGCCAGGCGCCGATCCTCGTTCTCGCCGGCCCCGGCAACAACGGCGGCGACGGCTTCGAGATGGCCACGCACCTGCTCGACCAGGGCCACGACGTCCGACTGGTCTTCGCCGGCGATGCGGCGAAGCTGCCGGCCGATGCCGCCGCCGCGCGCCGCCGCTTCCTCGCCGCCGGCGGCAGCGAACTCACCGCGATTCCCGACGGCGTGCGCTGGCGGCTGGTCGTCGACGCCCTCTTCGGCATCGGCCTCGTGCGCCCGCTCGCCGGCCGCTTCGCCGAACTGGTCGCGGCCGCCAACGCGCTCGCGTCGCGCTGCCGCTGCCCGCTCTTGGCGCTCGACTGCCCGAGCGGGCTCGACGCCGACACCGGCGCCGTGCTCGGCGAACATGTTGTGCGCGCCAGCCACACGCTCACCTTCATCGCACTGAAGCCGGGCCTCTTGACCGCCGACGGCCCCGACCATTGCGGCATCCTGCGCCTGGCGCCGCTGGTGCTGGATGCACCGGCGCTGGCGCCGGCCGGCGGCGAGACGGTCGCCGTCGCCGCCTTCGCCGGGCATCTCAAGCCGCGCCGCCGCAACAGCCACAAGGGCACGAACGGCAGCGCCGGCATCCTCGGCGGCGCGCCGTCGATGCTCGGCGCCGCCTTCCTCGCCGGCCGCGCGGCGCTGCAGCTCGGCGCCGGCCGCGTCTATCTGGGCCTCGTCGATGCGGCGGCGCCCGGCTTCGATCCGGCGCAGCCGGAACTGATGCTGCGCAGCGCGGCGGCGCTGCTGGACACGGACCTCACTGCGCTCGCCTGCGGCCCCGGCCTCGGCGTCGGCCCGGCGGCGGTGGCGCTGCTCGAAGCCGCCTGCGCGCGCGACCTGCCGCTCGTCCTCGACGCCGACGCGCTGAACCTGCTCGCCCGCGAGGGCAACCTGGAGGTCGCCGTCGCCTCGCGCGCGGCGCCGACGCTGCTCACGCCGCACCCGGCGGAAGCCGCGCGCCTGCTCGACAGCGACGTGGCGACGGTGCAGGCCGACCGCATCGCCGCCGCCCGCGAACTGGCCGCACAATTCAATGCCGAGGTCGCGCTGAAGGGCTGCGGCACCGTCCTCGCCTCGCCCAACGGCCGCTGGCGGATCAATACCAGCGGCAACCCGGGCATGGGCAGCGCCGGCATGGGCGACGTGCTCAGCGGGCTCATCGTCGCGCTGCTGGCGCAGGGCTGGCCGGCAGCGGCGGCGCTCGCCGCCGGCGTGCACCTGCACGGGCTGGCCGCCGACGCGCTGGCGCGCGAGCACGGCGAGGTCGGCCTCGCCGCGAGCGAGACGATCCCGGTCGCGCGCCGGCTGTTCAACGGCTGGATCGCCGGCGATGAGTGATCCCGCGCAGCAGCTGCGCGGGGTCGCCCTCTTCCTCATCGCGCTTCTCCTCTTCGCGCTGCTCGACGCCACCGCCAAGCACCTGACCGCCTTCTTCGCCGTACCCTTCATGGTCTGGGTGCGCTACCTGGTGCATTTCCTGTTCATGCTGGCCACCGTCGCCCCCGGCGAGCAATGGGCGCTGGTCGAGACCCGCCGGCCCTGGCTGATGATCCTGCGCGCGCTGATGCTGGTCGGCGTCACGCTGTTCATGCAGCTGGCGCTGCAGACGCTGCCGCTCGCCGAGACCTCGGCGCTGGTGTTCACGACGACGCTCTTGGTCGCGCTACTGGCCGGCCCGCTGCTCGGCGAAAAAGTCTCCGGCCGCGCCTGGATCGCCACCGCCGTCGGCTTCGCCGGCGCGCTGCTGATCGCCCGCCCCGGCGGCGCGCTGGCCGGCATCGGCGTCGTCTACGCCGGCGCCGCAGCGCTGTGCTACGCGCTCTACCAGATCCTGACGCGCAAGCTGGTCGGTAGCGAGACGCAGCTGCGCCTGCTCTTCTACACCGCGCTGGTCGGCACGATCTGCATGGCCTTCGCGCCGTTCACGCACTGGGACGGCCGCTGGCCGACGCTGCTCGAAGCGGCGATGCTCTGCTCGCTCGGCCTCTACGGCGGCGTCGGCCACTTCCTGATGATCCGCGCCTTCCGCGAGGCGCCGGCGTCGACGCTGGCGCCGCTGCTCTACGTCCAGCTGATCTGGGCGACGCTGCTCGGCTGGCTGGTCTTCGCCCACCTGCCGGACGGCTGGGCGGTGCTCGGCATGGGCGTCATCGGCGCCTCCGGCCTGTGGCTGGCGCTTGCCGAGCGGCAACGCTGACGCCGGCATGCCCGTGGACTTGCCGGTCCGCCCGCTCTTCGCCCAGAATGCAGGCATTCCGACCCGTCCAGCCTGAGGAGATGAGCATGACCCACCGTACCCTCCGCGATGTCGTTGCCCACCAGCAAGTCCTCAGTGCGCCGCCGACGGCGACCGTGCGCGACGCGGCACTGCGCATGGCCGAAGCCAAGGTCGGCGCGATGCTGGTCCTGGACGGCGAGCGCCTCGCCGGCATCTTCACCGAGCGCGACCTGCTCAACCGCGTCGTCGCCCGCCGGCTCGATCCGGATGCGACGCGGCTGGCCGAGGTGATGACGCGGGACCCGCGCACCGCCGGCCCGGAGATGCCGCTGTCGCATGCGCTGGTGATGATGTACGAGGGCTGCTACCGGCACGTGCCGGTGCTGGACGACGGCCGGCCACTCGGCGTCGTTTCGGCTCGCGACGCGCTCGGCCAGGAACTGACCGAATTCGAACACGAGCTGGAACGCCGCGACCGGCTCACCGAAATCATGATCTGAGGACCGCATCATCGAAGCACAACACGACCCGCAGCACGACCCTCTTCTCGAACTCGCGCCGCGCGAGGCCCAGCTGACCGCGGCGCGTTCCGTCCAGGACGCCTTCGCACAAGCCTTCCGCCTGACGCTCGACGCCACCGACGACGCCCGGCGCGAAGGCGTCGCCAGACTCGCCTCGCCGTTGCTCGACTGGTGCCGCATGGCCGCCGGCGACGAGGCGCGCGCCATGCGCCAGGCGCTGCTCTTCTCCGGTCTCGACCAGTGGGGACAGGCGTGGAGCCGCGCCTATGGTGCCGGCGCGATGACCGGGCTCTCCGAACTGCTCGGCGTGCTGCGCGACGCGCTCGACCCGGCGGCGGAAGCGGCCGTGCAGGCAGCCTTCGCCCGGCTCGACGCCGACGAGGCCGGCGCCTTCTCGTTCAAGGCGGAACTGAAGAAGAGCATCTTCGTCGCGCTGTGGCACACGCTGATCGCCGAAGAGGAGCGCGACGCCGCCACCGCGCTCGCCAACCAGCTCGGCGGCCTGCTTCTCGGCACGCTGCAGGCGATGCCGCAGAACGGCTGGGTGGTGGTCGCCTCGGCGCTCGCCGACATCCAGATCCGCTGTCTGGCGCACGCGCTCGCGAAGGACGGGCTGGCGCAGGAGATGACGCAGGAACTCTTCGCCGCGCTGGCGCAGGCGCTCTCCGCCGAGGATCGCCAGCGCATCCTGGGCGGCGCCGCGCAGGCGGTGGTCGCCTGGCAGCAGGCACAACGCGCGACGACGCACTGAACGCGGGCGGCCTCCGCCGCCAGTTCAGTTTCAGGCCTGCAGCATCCGTTCGTAGGCGGCGAGCGCCTTGGCCACCTGCGCCGACGGCCGCGCGGCGTCGCCGAGGCCGAATTCGGCCTGCAGCGAGGACTTGTTGTCGGCGATGTAGTCGATGGCGCGGTCGAGGTTGTCCAGCCGGTTGCGGATGAAATTGTTTTCCGAAACCAGCAGCTCGGCGGAGCGGGCGAAGTTCCGCCCGAATTCGCCGACGGCGGCGACGACGCCTTCGCGGTTGCCCGCCAGCATCGCGCCCAGCCGTTCGCCGTCGAGCGCCGCCCGGTGCGTCGCCGGGTCGATCGACAGGCCGATATCGGGCATGCCGCGAACGCCGCCGACGGCGCCGTTGAAGATGCTCTCGACGCTCTGCCGCAGCTCGTAGAGCGAAATCTCCGCAGCCTGCGTGCCGGCAAGCAGGCCGCCGGCCTTGACCGTGCCCTCGAAGCGGCCGATCCAGTCGTTGTAGCGGGCGACGAAGGACTGCAGTTCGGCGGCGAGGGCAACGTCGTCGGCGACCGTCGCCGGATCCGCCATCTTCGCCGCCAGCGCCTCGCCGGCACGCCGCATCTCATCGACCGCCGCCTTCATCTCGCTCAGCTCGGAGAACTGCGCCTTGTAGGTCACGTCGCGGTTGTTGATGTCGCTCATCATCCGGTAGGCCGACTCCGGATCGAACAGCGACAGGTTGCGGCCAAAGGCCGACAGGCCCTGACCGCGGCCGGCCAGGCCCAGCGCGGCCAGCGCGTCGCCGCTGCCGCCGGGAGCGGAGAAGCCGCCGTAGAGCGATTCCAGGCCGCCGGCAAGCCCCTTCCCGGACATCGTGCCGAGCAGGGCGTCGAAGGATTGGCTGCGCTGCTCGGCCATGCGCAGCGCGAGCGAGGCGGCGAAGTCGCCCCGGCCGGCGGCGGACGAAGCGCTGCCGGCGCTGCCCGCGCCGAACGCGGAGAACAGGCTGAAGGCGGTACTGGCGATTCCGAGGGGGGACATGGTGGCTCCCGATGCTTGAGTCGCCAGACCCTCTGCAAGAGGCGTACCACCCCGGCCGGGCAGCAGCGATCCCGCGCAAGAACGGGCGCTTCCGGGAAGACGGCAGCGGCCGCAGGAAAGGCGGCAACAGCCGCTGCGGCAACAATTGCCGCCCCGCCGGTGCGGCGGGATGCGGCTCAGCCGTTGTTGTTATTGTTATTATTGTTGTTGTTATTGTTGCTGCTGCGCTCCCGCTGCGTCGGCGAGGCCGCCGCCGCGCCGCTGCCGGGCATGGTCATGATCAGTCCGGCCGTGCCGAGCAGCACCAGCTTGCCGCCTTTCTCGTAGGCCGGCGTCTCCAGCAGCGAGATCTTCCGTCCGTCGCACCAGATCGTCCTGCCCTCGCGGGTGCCGGCCAGCGTGAAGCTCTTCTTTACGCGGCCGCCCTGGCCGTGGCAGTAGATCGCGCCGAGGTTGTAGACGACGTAGCCGTCCTTGCCGGCGTCGCGCGCCAGCCATTTGACCAGTTGCTCCTCGACCGCCGTGCGCTCGCGGCCGTCGTGCAGGCGCAACGCATTCATGAAGCACTCGACGGTGTAGGCGATCCGTTCCAGTTCCTGCGGCCCCATGCTCACTCCTGCGCCAGGTAGAAGAACTCGAAGTTCTGGAAAGGCAGGTTGACTGCCTGGATGTGGTAGAAGGCGTTCGCCTTCTGCTTCTGGTAGTGGTAGTCGCGCAGGTAGCCGGTGGTGAACAACAGGTTGTTGCGCACGCTGCGCCGGTACAGCCGCCGGTGCAGCGCGAGCAGGCCGGCGAGGTCGGCCATCAGCCAAGCGTCGCCGAGGCGTGCGCTCGGCTCCAGGCAATGCGTGTGCAGCTGCCAGGTGAACAGGTGCTCCTGCTTCGTCCGCCGCTCGTCGCCATAGACTACCGGCGTGTCGCGCAGCATCTGCAGGTAGAGCGTGTTGCGCAGCGGCTCGGCGCAATTGGCGTCGAACAGCTCGCGCCGCACGTGCACGACGAGGCGGTCGGTTTCTGCCAGCGTGTGCCAGTCGGCGCGCTGCTTCAACAGCTGCGAGGCGAGCGGCACGAGTTCGTCGCCGACTTCGAGGACGAAGGCGTCGTCGCGGTAGAGCACCTGCAGCAGCGGGTCGGCGGCGATCAGCGCGCGCAGCGTGTTCTTCTCCTCGTCGAGCTCCGGCGGCAGCACGAACAGCGGCGCGGTGTGCGTCGGCGGCGTCTCGGCGACGGCCAGCGCCGGGTGGATGCGCCGCGCGTAGTCGCGGGCATGGGCGGCGACCGCGTCGGGCGACGATGCCGGGAAGCTCAGCGGCCGATCGCGGTAGATCGCCCGCTGTAGTTCGCAGGTGTAGGAGCGGGCGCTGGCGTTCTGGTGCTTGACCACCGGGCAGCCGGTGTTGCACAGCGGCAGGTGGCCGCAGCTGCGGCAGCCGGCGTCGAAGCCGTGGCGCTGGTGCATTTCGGCGATCTTGCGCGCGCCGGTCTGCAGGATGTCGGCAACCGGATCGGTGAAGACGTTGCCGTAGTGGAACTCCGGGAGGCCCTGGCCGCGCACGCAGGAATAGACGTTGCCGTCGCCCTGCAGCAGGTAGAACTTCTCGCCGCAATTGACGGCGTTGGTGCAGTAGCTCGGCGTGAATTCGTCGAACCAGTGGCGGCGCAGCCCCTCCTCCAGCTCGCTGCCGACGAAGGCGGCGTGCAGCGCGTCATACAACGCCAGCTGCTGCGCCGGCGTGCATGGTGTCAGTGCCGCCTCGCCCATTTTTTCGCGGTTGAGCGCCGAGGGGAAGGCGAACATCAGGTTCATCTGGTTCATGTCGACGCCGAGTTCGCGGTGGATGTACCGGATGTCGTCGATCAGCGCCGGAATGTCTTCCAGATGCTCGGCGGACAGCGTCGCCGAGATCTTCTTCGCGTGCGGGTAGCGCGCCAGCAGGCGCAGGTTGTCGTGCGTGCGCGCGAGCCACGAGTCGCCCTT
Source organism: Rhodocyclaceae bacterium (assembly GCA_024710925.1). Taxonomy (GTDB): domain Bacteria; phylum Pseudomonadota; class Gammaproteobacteria; order Burkholderiales; family Rhodocyclaceae; genus Proximibacter. The sequence goes on from JANJTW010000249.1 coordinate 8,699, forward strand.
GCGCGTCAGCCGGTATTTCGCGTGCAAGGCCAGCGGCAGGTCGATGCTGGCGCTGATCGACACCTGGTGTCGGTCGAACAGTTCGTAGAGCGGCGCGAACTTGTACAGGTTGGTCTTGATGTGCGGCGCCGACTTCTTGTGGCCGAGCGCCGTCAGGGCGTCGAAGTGGCGCAGGTAGTGGGCGCGGATCAGCGCGAACAGCTCGTCGAGCACCGCCGGCGGCAGCGTCGTCACCTCGCCGCCGTGCAGCGAGACGTTGAAGGCGAGCACACCGGCCGCGTCCAGCGCCGCCAGCGCGTGGCGCAGCGTATCGACGGCGCGCGCGCTGTCGGCGCGCAGGTCAGCCTCGCCGGTCTGCCGGCCGAGGTAGCAGTAGCTGCAGCCGAGGTTGCAGTTCAAGGTCGGCACGTAGAGCAGGTGGATGCTGCGGGCGAATGCCGGCGGCGCGACAGGGGCCGGGACGGCCATCGTGTCCGGGGCGTTCATGCGCCGCTGACCTCGACCGCCGGCGACGCGTGGCGGACCTTCTCGACCAGCTTCGCCGCCACCTTGGCGAACTTCGCCGCCCTGTTGGCGGCGATCTTGTGGGTCTTGCGCGCACCGGTCGGGAAGCGCTCGCGCTCGATCGTGAAACGCCGGTCGCCGGCGGAGATCAGCGTCAGCCGGCCGCCGTCGCGGTCGACGACGATCTTGTCGACGTTGCCGTAATAGACAATGACCTCGCCGCAGACCAGGTAGCGCGGGCCGAGCGCCAGCTGCCGCGGCACCGTCAGCCAGACCAGCAGCGGCGCCAGGAACAGCGCCAGCCCGCCGGGAAAGAGCGCGACGGCGCCGACGACCGCCAGCGCCAGGGTGCCGAGTGCCCATTTGCGGCGCAGCGGGCTCATGCCGGTGCGGCTGCCGTGCTTGTACTTGAACACCGCGAAGCTCGCCGTCGCCGCCTTGTCGGTCGCCGTTTCCGTCGCCATGTGCCGCCTCTTCAGCCCGCCGCCGGCGCGCCGAAGAAGCGGGCCTCCTCAAACAGCGACGGGATGGTCACGCGCTTGATCGACGGGTTGTCCGGAACGACGTAGAGCACCGGCGTGATCATCTCCTCGAAGATGCCGCGCAGGCTGCGCGCGCCGGCCTTGTACTCGATCGCCAGGTCGGCGATCTGCTCGAACACCGGCGCCTCGATCAGCAGCTCGACGCCTTCGCTCCTGAGAATCTCGCGGAACTGGTTGTAGATCGAGTTCTTCGGCTCGACCATGATGCGCACCAGCATGCCGCGGTCGAGGTCCTGCAGCCGCGCGACGATCGGCAGACGGCCGGCGAACTCGGGGATCAGGCCGAACTCGTAGAGGTCGGTCGGCTTGACGCGCGCGTTCAGCCGGTCGAGGATTTTCTGGCTGTCGTCGGCCGAGGTCGAGATGAAGCCGAAGCTGTGCGTACGGGCGAGGATGTCGCCGAGGCCGACGAAGGCGCCGCCGCAGATGAACAGCACCTGCGTGGTGTCGATGTAGTGGCCGCTGTTCAGCTTGACCGGCGCCCCCTCCATGATCTTCAACAGCGCGTGCTGGACGCGTTCGCCGGACGCGGCGCGCCCCTGCCCGGCCGGCGCCTTCAGCTTGTCCACCTCGTCGATGAAGACGATGCCGCGCTGCGCCTTGTCCAGGTCGCCGCCGGCCTTGTCGAGCAGGCGCTGCAGGATGGCCTCGATCTCGGCGCCGACGAACTCGGTCTGCGCCAGCGTCGTCGCGTCGGCGGTGACGAAGGGCACGTCGAGGATGCGCGACAGCGTCTCGCAGAGCAGCGTCTTGCCGGTGCCGGTGGGGCCGATCAGCAGGATGTTGCTCTTCACCAGCTCGACCGGCGTTTCCGCCTGCCGCGCCGCCGTCCGCTTGAAGTGGGAATAGACGGCCACCGCCAGGATCTTCTTGGCGTCGTCCTGCCCGACCACGTGTTCGTTGAGCTGCCTGACGATTTCGCTGGGTTTCACGTGCTTCCTTTGCGGGGCATCCGGCCCCGGACGGCCATACTCTAGACGAATTCCGCCCGCGCGCGCAGCCACCCGCCGGCGAACCTTTCCCGAAGGCCCCGGTCCACCCGGAACGGAGCGCGCCGATGCGGTGCCACGGATCTTCTGGAAAGGGGTGCGCCATGCTCCATGAAAACAGGCGGACGCAACGCTATGCAATGCCCGGGATGGCGGCACTGGTTCGCGACGGGCATGCGCTGGTCGGGCACATCTCCGACATCTCGCAGGGCGGCATCGCCCTCGACATCCCGGTTGGTCAGGACGCCGGCGAGGACATCGACAAGCTCTGGCTGTGCCGGGTCGTTTCGCCGGAACTGCCGGAAACGATGGAATTCTTCGTCCGCGTCGTCCGGCCGCGCGACGGCCGCCAGGGATACGGACTGGCCTGCGTCGTGGACGACATGAGCGGCAAGGATCGCGCGCTCTTCGACGCTTTCCGCCACCGGCGCCTGCGCGCCGTCACCTACCACTGACCGCCGCCGCGGGCGCTTCGCGGCGGCGCGCCAGGGCGGCAACGACCAGTGCCGCAGCGGCGGCAGCCAGCAGATGCTTCAGCGTATGGCCGCTGACCAGCGCGGTCGCCGCGAGCAGTTCGTGGTCGAACACTTCGGCCAGCTTCGCCGCAACGTAGAGCATGATCGCCGCGCCGAAGCGCCATCGCTCGCTGCCGGCAACGCCGTAAATTCCCTGCCAGAGCGGCACCAGAAGCAGCGGCAGCCCCTGCATCAGCAGATACGGCCGCAGGTCGCCGTCGCCGCCGTCGTTGGTGGCATGCCACCAGGCGACGCTGGCCACGGCGAGCAGCGCGAGGCCGGCCGCCTCGCCGCGCGGCCGGCGGCAGCCGACGGTTTCCGCGCGCACCGCGGCGAGCAGGCCGGCGCTGGCGACGGCGATCGGCAGGCGATCCCAGAGCAGGCGGAAATCGTCCGGTGCGAGGTGGTACCACGCCGAACCGGCGGCGGTCAGCATCAATCCGGCGAGGAACAGGCGGTAGCCAGGCCAGCCCGCGTGCAGCGCCGGCCGAGCGCGGATCGGCGCGAGGCGAAGCCAGCCCCATAGGCCGACGACGGCGAAACCGAGGCTGGAGAGGACATCCGCGGCATGCGGCAGTCCGAACAGCGACGACACATCGGCAAAGTGGTGATAGCGCGCCGGCTGTGCGATCGGGCCGGCGGCCAACAGCGCGGCACAGGCGGCCAGCGTAACGCAGGCCGGCAGACGGGCGACGAAAGGCTTCATGGCGCGGCTCCTGCAGCGGGACGGCGCAAGTACGCCGCCAGGAACAGGATAAACCGAAGGTCCCCGTCCGGCATGCCGGTCCGGCAACGGTGCCACCGCCCTAGAGCAGGCGGGTGCCGCCGGCGCCGTGCGGGGCGCCCGGTTTCGCCAGCCCGTCGCGGGGGGCAATGCCGGGCGCGCCCAGGAGGTCGGCCGGGCAGTCGCCGGACCGGCGTTCCGGAAGGTCGATGCCGGCGTTGTCGCCGCCCCCGGCCTGCCGGCGGGCAGTTTCGCGCTCGCCGACGCTCAATTCGGGCCACTCCGACGTCGACGCCGCGACCTGGGCAATCACCCGCAGCAGCGTTTCGTGCAGCAGCGGCGTGATGCCGGACAGGATCGTCCGCTGCGCCTGCACGAGCGGCGACGGCAGGCGATGGAAGCTGAAGTAGGTGCCGATGCAGTTCGCCCGGTCGTAGCAGGCATGCACGGCGGCGTTGACCAGCTGGTGGCGGCGGAAGTGGGCGAGCCATTCCGCGGGCACCCCGGGCCAGGGCCGGTCGGCCTCGAAGAGGATCGGCGCGCGCGTCTCGAACCAGCGGCGCATGATCGGCGTCTCGATGCCGCCGGCGGCATTGCGCAGCGCGGCGAGGTGCTCGACGGGATAATCGACGGTGAGCACGTAGTCCATCGACACGCCGGCCGACGTCAGGCGGCCATGGCCGCAGGCCAGCGCCCCGTGCGGCAGGACATGCCGCACCTCGTGGCGGACCCAGTCCTTGAACTGCGCCACCGTCGTCACCCCGGCAGCGGCCTGGCAGATATCGCGAACCTGAATGTCAGTGCTTCCCGGCATGCCGTTCTCCTGAAGGGAATCGAGGGACGATGCGCTGCGGGCGGCAGCGTCGTTGCGTCTGCGGGGGAGGGTCGCTTCGGGGAAGGCCGGCGACGCGGCCGGGCGGAGGAACCGCCGCGGGCAGCGCCACCGCCCCGCATCGATCTTGTGCTTTTGTTGTCGATGCAGGCGCGAGTATAGGAATACTGCGCCCTCCGGTAAATATCGCTTTGGTATTAGACGGGCGGTACCGGCGAAGCGCCAGGCAATGGACGGCTCAGACCGAGATCAGCCCTTCCGCCGGGCGCGGCGCCGGATACGGATAGAGGATGTTGAGCGCCACGCTCTGCCCGGAGGCCTGCACGATGCGCACGTGCTCGCGGTGGAATTCGCGGGCGTGCTTCAGTCCGCAGGCATGGGCGATCATGTCGACTTCCCGGTTCATGTTGGCGCAGTAGAAGGCGACGCGCTCGGCCTTGTCCTCGACGACGAGGCCGCGCTGCAGGCGCTCGTTGTGCGTGGTGATGCCGGTCGGGCAGGTGTTGGTG
>JANJTW010000002.1 GCA_024710925.1 Rhodocyclaceae bacterium
ACGGCGACGCCGATGTCGCCGTTGGTGCCGTTCTTGAAGCCGACCGGCGTCGACAGCCCGGACGACATCTCGCGGTGCGTCTGCGACTCGGTGGTGCGGGCGCCGATGGCGCTCCAGGCGATCAGGTCGCCGAGGTACTGCGGCGAGATCGGGTCGAGCGCCTCGGTGCCGGCCGGCAGGCCGAGCTCGTTGACCTGCAGCAGGAAGTCGCGCGCCTTCTCCATGCCTTCGTCGACGCGGAACGAGTCGTCCATGTGCGGGTCGTTGATGTAGCCCTTCCAGCCGGTGGTCGTGCGCGGCTTCTCGAAATAGACGCGCATGACGATCAGCAGCGTGTCGGAGACCTCGTCGGCGAGCGCCTTCAGCCGCTTCGCGTAGTCGATGCCGGCGACCGGGTCGTGGATCGAGCACGGGCCGACGACGACGAACAGCCGGTGGTCCTTGCGGTCGAGGATGTTGCGCAGCGCCTCGCGGCCCTTCATCACGGTGCGCGCGGCGGCGGTGGAAAGCGGCAGCCGCGCGTGGACGTCCTCGGGCGAGGGCATCGGATCGAAGGCGGCGACGTTGATGTTGTCGATGTCGAGCGTGGTCATTTTCTCTGGCCGGAATAACGGGTGGGGTTGCGGCAGGGCGGCGGGAGGGGCCGCGGCGGCGGCGGGCTTCCGCGCAGTCGCGCGCTGCCGGGAAAGGAAGGGAGTTTAGCGCCTCGGGCCCGGTTTTGGCGAGCCTGCGGCCGCCGGCGGGCGAGTCAGCGCAGCCACTCGGCGAGCAGCGCGTAGAGCTTCTCTTCGGCGAAGGGCTTGCTCAGCGCGTCGTCCATGCCCGCCTCGCGGCAGCGTTCGATCACCGCGGTGCGGTCATCGGCGGTGAGGGCGACGATGGCCACCGGCGCCAGCCGGCGCTTCGCCTCCTCGGCGCGCCAGCGGCGTGCGGTCTCCCAGCCGTCGAGCAGCGGCATCTGGCAGTCGAGGAGGACGAGGTCGAATTCGCGCTCGGGATCGCCGGCGGCCGCAGCGAGGCAGGACAGCGCGGCGTTGCCGCTGGTCGCGGTGACGACGCTGCAGCCGGCGCGTTCGAGCAGCGTGCGCGTGGCTTCGAGGATCGGTGCGTTGTCGTCGACCAGCAGCAGGCGCGCGCTGAAGTCCGGTGCCGGCGCGGCGGCCGGCGACCGGGCGGGGGCCGGCGGCGCACCGGCGGCCGGGCGGACGAGCAGCAGCGCGCCGATCTCGGCGAGGAGGGCGTCCGCAGCGACGGGCTTGGCGAGGAAGCGGTCCATGCCGGCGCGCAGGCATTCGGCGCGGTAGTTGCTGGTGGCAAAGGCGGTCAGCGCGATGATCGGCACGCGCCGGCCGGTCTTCTCGGCGGCGCGGATGCGGCGGGTCGCTTCGAGTCCGTCGACCTCCGGCATCTGGCAGTCCATTAGGATCACGTCGGGCGCCGTTTCGGCCGCCAGTCGCACCGCCTCGGCGCCGTTCTCGGCGGTCCAGACGACGGCGCCGAGACGCTCCAGCGTTTCCGCCAGCATGCCGCGATTGATCGCGTTGTCCTCGGCGAGCAGGACGACGACGTCGTCGAGGCGGGCCGGCTCGCCGGCCCTCCCCGGTTCGCTGCAGGCGTGCTCGTCGGCGACCGGAACGCGCAGCGCCAGCGTGAACCGGCTGCCGGCGCCCTCGCGGCTGGAGAGGGTGATGTGCCCGCCCATCAGCGTCGCCAGTTCCTTGCTGATGGCGAGGCCGAGGCCGGTGCCGCCGTAGAGGCGGGTGGTCGACGAATCGGCCTGCGTGAACTTCTCGAAGATGCGGCTCTGCATGTCCTGAGCGATGCCGATGCCGGTGTCCTCGACGGTGATGCGCAGCTGCGCGTTGTCGCCGGCCGGCTGCGTCTGGACGATCAGGCGGACCTCGCCGCGTTCGGTGAACTTGATGGCGTTGTTCACCAGGTTGTCGACGATCTGGCGCAGGCGGACCGGGTCGCCGACGATGCCGGCGGCGAGCGGCTCGACGATGTCGAGGACGAAGCGCAGTCCCTTGCGTTCGGCGGCGGCGGCGTGCATCTCGGCGGCGCCGGCGATCGTCCGGCGCAGGTCGAAGGCCATGTTCTCGATGATCAGCTTGCCGGCCTCGATCTTCGAGAAGTCGAGGATGTCGTTGACGATCGTCTGCATCTGCGCCGCGCTGTCGTGGGCGAGCTGCAGGTGGCGGCGCTGCGTCTCGTCGAGGCTGCTGTTGCGGAGCAGGCCGAGCAGGCCGAAGAGGCCGGCGAAGGGCGTGCGCAGCTCGTGGCTCATGTTTGCCAGGAACTCGCTCTTCGCCCGGCTGGCCGCCTCGGCGCGGCTGCGCTCCTGCTGCAGCTCGGCTTCCGCCGCCTTGCGTTCGCTGATGTCCTCGCAGGTCCAGACGACGCCGCGCGCCAGGTTGGCCGGGTCGATCGCCTTGATCGACAGCGCGCACCAGAAGGGCATGCCGCCGCGCCGCTGCATGACCATTTCCTCGCGCAGCACGTCGCCGCGGGCGAGGTGCGGCAGCGCCGCCTGCGAGAAGCGGGCGTAGGCGTCCGGGCTGGCGTAGAGGCGGCGGACGGCGAGGCCGGGCATGGTTTCCGCGGCGTAGTCGAAGATCGCCGCCATCTGGCGGTTGACGGCGCGGATGCGGCGGTTGTCGGGGTCGGAGGTGTCGATGAAGGCGATGCCGATCGGCGACGCATCGAGCGTCGTCTGCTGGATCGCCTCGGTCTCGCTCTTCGCCTGCTTGAGCTGCGCCTCGGCGCGGCGGGCGCGCAGCACGGCCCAGGCGAGGGTGACCATGACGCCGGCGAAGAGGAGGAAGGCGACGGCGATGAGTTGGTTCATCGTGCGCATGCGCGCCGTGAGTTCGGTGTTGAGCGCCGACAGGTTGCCCCAACGGTCGAGTTCGGCGGCATCGAGATCCTGCGCCAGACGCCGCATCTCGGCCGCCGTCCGTTGCAGCGTCCCGGCATCGGCCGGCGCTTCGCCGAGTCGGGCGAGTTCGGCGCGGGTGCTGCGGATGCGGTCGGTCAGCGCCTCGCGCGCCGTCGGTTCGGCGTCGCGGCCTTCCGCCGCGTAGTTCTCGGCGCTGAGCAGGCGCTTTTCGGCACTGGCCAGCAGGGGGCCGCGCTGCTGCGTTTCCTGCGCCGCCGCATCGACGTCGCGGGCGGCGATATCGACGAAGAAGCGGGCCTTGAGCAGGGTGCGGGCGCCGTGCACGGCGTCGAAGTTGGCGCCGAGGAATTCCTGGTGCAGCGCATTGAAACGCGCGAAACCGACCACCAGCGCTACCCCGCCAAGGGTGGCGACGACATAGGCGATGAGCATCGGCCAGCTGATGCGGGCCGCGATCGGTATCGGCATGATGGACTGGTCGGGTACGTCGTTCTTCTGCTTGTCGTCGTGAACCGGTCGTTGTTCGCTCCCGGGCGGGGCGATAAACTCCGGTTATCGGGCAGCTGCCATTCTCCGCCGAACTCCGGATGAACAACAAGTATTTCGACGCGGCTTTTCATGCCGGGCGCTTGCCCGGCGGCGTCGCCGCGCCGTGGCGGCGCCTGCGCCGCTGGGCCGGGGGGGCGCTGCTGGCGGGTCTGGCCGGGCTGGCCGGCGCCGCGGTCTCCGACGGCGAGATCCGCGTCGGACTGCTCGTGGACATGAAATCCACCTATGCCCACATCGCCGGGCCGGGGTCGGTGACGGCGGCGCAGATGGCCATCGAGGATGCCGGCGGCCACGTCGCCGGCCGGCCGATCCGCTTCGTCTTCGCCGATCACGGCAACGACGTCGAGGTGGCGACGCGAACGGCGCGCGAGTGGCTGACCCGGGGGGGCGTCGACGTCATCGCCGACGTCGTCGGCTCGCCGGTGGCGCATGCGGTGCAGGAGGTCAACCGGGAATTCGGCGAGCGCGGCGCCGTCGTCTTCTACAACGGCGTGATGAGCAGCGACATCACCGGCAGCCGCTGCGCGCCGCTCGGCATCCACTGGATGTACGACGGCCACGCCTTCAACACCGTGCTTGGCCGCGAGCTGACTGCCACCGGGGCGCGCCGCTGGTATTTCGTCACGGTGGACAACGCCTTCGGCCACAACGTCGAGGCTTCGCTGTCGGCGATCGTGCGCGAGCATGGTGGCACGGTGATCGGCGCGGTGCGCCACGCCCGCGGCGAGGGAGAGATGTTCCCCAAGCTGCGCCAGGCGATGCAATCGGGCGCCGAGGTGATCGCGCTGGTCAATGCCGGCCAGGACATGATCCAGGCGGTGCGGCGCAGCTTCGACCTGCTGCGCGTCAGCAAGGGCGAGACGATGCTGGTGGCGGTGGCGACCGCGCTCAACGACGTGCACGAGATGAAACCGCAGCTGGCGCAGGGGCTGCGCCTCGCGCATTCGTTCTACTGGAACATGGATGCCGAGTCGCGCGCCTGGTCGCAGCGCTTCTTCGCGCGCACCGGCACGATGCCGAGCGACCTGCAGGCCGGCGTCTACTCGGCGCTGACGCACTACTTCAAGGCGGTGCAGGCGACCGGCAGCGACCACGGGCCGACGCTGGTGAGGAAAATGCGCGAACTGCCGATCCGCGATCCGATCGTGCGCAATGCCCGCCTGCGCGAGGACGGGCGCATGGTGCACGACGTCTTCCTGCTGCGCGTGAAGGCGCCGGCGGAAGTGAAGGCGCCGTGGGACTATCTGGAGATCCTGCGCCGGGTGCCCGGCGACCGCGCCTTCCGGCCGCTTGCCGACGGCGGCTGCCCGCTGGTCGTCGGCAAGCCCTCAGGGCAGTAGCGCCTGGCCGTCGCCGGCGAGGTAGGCCTGCGCCGAGCGGTAGCCGACGTCGAACAGCATCTCCAGGTTCGAGCGCGACCAGTCGAGCGCCTCGACCTGCTGTTCGGCGGGAACGGCGAACGGTACCTTGAACAGTTGCCGGCGACCGTCGGCGTTGTGCACCGCCGCGAAGAGCTTCGCGTCGTCGCGGGCGATCTCGACCAGCGGCACGATGATCGACAGCAGCCAGGCGTCGTAGAGGTCGCGCGGCTTGCGCATCAGTTCGTCGGCACCGAGCACGTCGAAGACGACGATGCGGTCCACGTCCGGCTCGTGCTCGACCAGCGCCTTGAAGTTCAGGCAGTCGTGCGCGGCGCCTTCGTAGTAAAACTTCTCGGTGCCGCTCGCCGGATCGACGATCGGGTAGGGTGGGTAGAGGAAGGGGAAGGCCAGCGCGGCGCGGCAGTGGTCGGCGGTGATCGCCTCCTTGGCGAAGTTCTCCATGCGCCGGTCGCTGAGGTTGTAGGCGTTGATGTAGAAGGCCGGTGCCGCTGCCTTCAGCGCCGCGAAATCGACCGTCTCCTCAAGGAAGGGCACGCTGGCGCAGAGGCCCAGGCTGTTCGGCCCGAGGTCGGTCGGGCAGGCGCTGGCGAAGACGAGGCGCACCCAGTCGGAAAACAGCTTCTGCATCGCCGAGTCGCCGTGCTCGGCGGCGAGCGTGCGCGTCAGCGGATTGGCGGCGAGCAGCTGCCGGTAGAGGTCGGCGACGGCGCCCGGCTTCTGGAAGACCTTGTAGTTGACCGGGAAGTGGTCGTAGATGGCATCCGCCACGCCCATCTCGACCGTGCGCCGCAGCGCCTCGACCGGCGTGCCCTGCGCCGGCGCCACGTAGAGCAGGCCGATCAGCGCGCCGGCGCCGGCGGTGGAGATGACGTCGAACTGGACGCCGGCTTCGGCGAAGGCGACCAGCGCGCCGGACATCAGCGTCGCGTTCGGCGCGCCGCCGCCGAGGATCAGTGCCGTCTTGCCGTTTTTCCTGCGTGCCGCCTTCTTCGTCGCCATGTCGTCTCCTTTGGTCGGGAACGACGGTGCGGCGAAGCGGGGTCAGCCGGTCAGCTGCTTGAACAGTTCCTTGATCGCCGCGACCTTGTCGTTCAGGGTCGGTGAATGCCGCGAGAATAGCAGCTTGTCCTGGCCGGCGAGCTTGTAGCTGCGGTTCTTCTGGATCAGGTTGATGATCCGGATCGGCTCGATCGGCGCTTCCTTCGCGAAATCGGCGCTGAACTGGACGACGATCTGCTCGCTGGTGGCGTCGAGCTTGGCGACGCAGTACGGCTTCACCAGCAGGCGCACGCGGTGCGTCGCCAAGAGCGACTGCGCCTGCGGCGGCAGTTCGCCAAAGCGGTCGATCAGCTCCTCCTGCAGGTCGTCGATGTCGTCAGCCCGGTCGCAGTTGGCCAGCCGTTTGTACAGCGACAGGCGCTCGTGCACGTCCGGTGCGTAGTCGTTCGGCAAGAGGGCCGGCGCGTGCAGGTTGATCTCGGTGGCGACGCCGAGCGGCTGCGTCAGGTCCGGCTCGCGGCCCTGCTTCAGCGCGGCGACGGCGCGGTTCAACATCTCGGTGAACAGGTTGAAGCCGACTTCCTGCATTTCGCCCGACTGGTTGTCGCCGAGCACCTCGCCGGCGCCGCGGATCTCCAGGTCGTGCATCGCCAGGTAGAAGCCGGAGCCGAGTTCCTCCATGTGCTGGATCGCCTCCAGCCGCTGCTTCGCCTGCTTGGTCAGGCCGGAATTCTCGCCAACGCCGTCATGGGTGAGGAGATAGGCGTAGGCCTGGTGGTGCGAGCGGCCGACGCGGCCGCGCAGCTGGTGCAGTTGCGCCAGGCCGAATTTCTCGGCGCGGTTGATCAGGATGGTGTTGGCGTGCGGGTTGTCGATGCCGGTCTCGATGATCGTCGTGCACAGCAGCAAGTTGGCGCGTTGCTGCGTGAAGTCGCGCATGACGCGCTCCAGCTCGCGCTCGTTCAGCTGGCCGTGGCCGACGACGATGCGCGCTTCAGGTAGCAGCTTCGTGAGCTTCTCGCGCATGTTCTCAATGGTGTCGACCTCGTTGTGCAGGAAGTACACTTGGCCGCCGCGCTTCATCTCGCGCAGCACGGCCTCGCGGATGATGCCGTCGGAGAGCCGGGTGACGAAGGTCTTGATCGCCAGCCGCTTCTGCGGCGCGGTGGCGATCACCGAGAAGTCGCGCAGGCCTTCGAGCGACATCGCCAGCGTGCGCGGGATCGGCGTTGCCGTCAGCGTCAGCACGTCGACCTCGGCGCGCAGCGACTTCAATGCCTCCTTCTGGCGCACGCCGAAGCGGTGCTCCTCGTCGATGATGACGAGGCCCAGCCGGTCGAACTTCATTTCCTTGGAGAGCAGCTTGTGCGTGCCGATGATGATGTCGAGCTTGCCCTCGGACAGCTCCTTCATCGCCTGCGCCGATTCCTTCGCCGTCTTGAAGCGGGAGAGTTCGGCGATCCTGATCGGCCAGTCGGCGAAGCGGTCGCAGAAGGTCTGGTAATGCTGCTCGCAGAGCAGCGTCGTCGGGCAGAGCACGGCTACCTGCTTGCCGCCGGCGACGGCGCAGAAGGCGGCGCGCAGCGCCACCTCGGTCTTGCCGAAGCCGACGTCGCCGCAGACCAGCCGGTCCATCGGCTTGCCCGACTTCATGTCGTCGATGACGGCAGCGATGGCGGCGGCCTGGTCGGCCGTTTCCTCGAAGCCGAAGCCGTCGGCGAAGGCATCGTAGTCGTGCGCCTTGAATTCGAACGGATGGCCCTGGCGGGCGGCGCGGCTGGCGTACAGCGCGAGCAGTTCGGCGGCGGTGTCGCGCGCCTGCTGTGCGGCGCGGCGCTTGGCCTTCTCCCACTGCGGCGAACCGAGCGCGTGCAGCGGCGCCGCGTCCGGCTCGCTGCCGGAATAGCGCGAGATCACGTGCAGCTGCGACACCGGCACGTAGAGCTTGGCCTCGTTGGCGTAATGCAGTTCGAGGAACTCGGTGTCGCCCTCGCCGAGGTTCATGTGGATCAGCCCCTGGTAGCGGCCGATGCCGTGCTGCTCGTGCACGACCGGGTCGCCGACCTTGAGTTCGGTGAGGTCGCGCAGCCAGCTGTCGACGGATGCCTTGCGCTGCGCCTCGCGCGCCGAACGGCGGGCGCGCGCCGACGGGCTGCCGGCGAACAGCTCGGCCTCGGTGACGAAGGCGATCTTCTCCAGCAGGAAGCCGGCGAACAGCGGCGCGACGCCGAGGCCGAGCTTCGGCCCGGCGGCGAGGAAGGCGAGCGGGTCGGCGACGGCGTCGGGCTTCAGGCCGTATTCGCCGAACAGTTCGGCCAGCGTTTCGCGGCGGCCGGCCGATTCGGCGAGCAGGAAGACGCGGCCGGGGAAGGTGTCGAGGAAGGTCTTCAGCGCGCGCAAAGGATCTTCGGCGCGGCGGTCGACGGCGACGTTCGGCAGCGGCCGGGCCGGGCTGCCTTTGTCGCTCCCGTCGCCGGCGCCGGCCGGCAGGTCGACGCGGGCGAGCGGCCGGGCGGCGACGAAGAACTGCTCCTCGGAGAGGAACAGCTCGCCCGGCGGCAGCAGCGGCCGGCTGCGGTCGCCGTCGAGCATGCGGTGGCGCGACTGGGTATCGCGCCAGAAGGCGCGGATTGCCTCCGGCACGTCGCCGTGCAGGCACAGCGCGGCGTCCGTCGGCAGGTAGTCGAACAGCGTCGCCGTCTCGTCGAAGAACAGCGGCAGCCAGTATTCGATGCCGGCCGACGGGATGCCGGCGGAAACGTCCTTGTAGATGCCGGACTTCGCCGGATCGCCCTCGAACACCTCGCGGAAGCGCTGGCGGAAGCGGGTCCGGCCGGCGTCGTCCATCGGGAATTCGCGCGCCGGCAGCAGGCGGATCTCCGGCACCGGGTAGAGGGTGCGCTGGCTGTCGACGTCGAAGGTCTTGATGCTCTCGATCTCGTCGTCGAAGAGGTCGAGACGGTACGGCAGCTGCGAGCCCATCGGGAAGAGGTCGATCAGGCCGCCGCGCACCGAGTATTCGCCGGGCGAGACGACCTGCGTCACGTGCGCGTAGCCGGCCAGCGTCATCTGCGCCTTCAGCTTGTCGGCATCGAGCGCGTCGCCCTTCTGCAGGAAGAAGGTGTAGGCGGCGAGGTAGGACGGCGGCGCGAAGCGGTAGAGGGCGGTGGACGCCGGCAGCAGCAGCACGTCGCATTCGCCGCGGGTGACCGCGTAGAGCGTCGCCAGTCGCTCGGAGACGAGGTCGTGGTGCGGCGAGAAGCTGTCGTAGGGCAGCGTTTCCCAGTCCGGCAGCAGGCGCACGCGCAGGTCCGGCGCGAACCACGGCAGCTCTTCGAGCAGGCGCTGCGCGTCGGCCGGGCCGGCGGTGAGGACGACCAGCAGGCGGCCGCGGCTGCCGGCGGCGAGCGTCGCCAGCGCCAGCGCGTCGGCCGAGCCGGCGAGCGCCGGCAGCGTCAGGTGGCGGCCGGCGGCGGGCAGCGGCGGCAGCGGGGAAAGCAGGGGAGATGCGGACGGCAACGGCATGCGAACGACGACTCGGGGAGGGCTCGCATTATAGCGGCTGCGGCCGGCCGATGCCGGCGTCGACATTCGGCCATCGCCTTGGCATTATTTCATGCCATAAGAAAATCAGCGGCGGCCCCGGGCCGCCGTCAGGAGCAGCGAATCCATGCCGACCCGACGCCGTCGATCGACTCCGCCCGCCGCGCCGCGCACCGCGGTGCGGCCGCATTCGCCGCCGGCCGGCGACGGGGGCCCGGCGTGAGCGGAACGCTGCTGCACCGCCTCGCCGGCAGCCTCCGGCTGCGCATCCTCGTGGCGCTGGTCGCCGGCGTCTGGCTGGTCTTCGGTCTCTACGCGGCGCTGACCATCGCCTATCGCGAGGATCTGTCGGAAGCGGCGCTGCGCGACCGGGCGGAGCGTCTGGCGACGCTGCTGGCCGAGGCGCTGGCGCGACCGATGTGGGATTTCAGCCCGCAGGCGGTGACGAACGTGGTCAATGCCGTCGGTGCCGACCGCGACATCGTCCATGTCAGCGTCGGCGACGTCGAGGGCGTCGAGGTGGCGGCCGTCGGTTCGCCGCGCTACAGCCCGGCCGAGGTCATCGTCGCCAGCCGCCGCATCGTCCATCGCGAGGGGGCGCGGAGCATCGACGTCGGGCGCATCCAGATCGTCCATTCGCGCGCCGCGCTCGATGCCGAACGGCGCCTGCTGCTCATCAACACGTTGGTGGTCAACGGCCTGCTGGCGCTGGTGCTCGGTCTCGTCATCTTCGTCGTCTTCCTGCGCGTCGGCCGCCATTTCAACGACATCCTGCAGGCGCTCGACCAGCTTGAGCGCGGCGACACCAACATCCGCCTGTCCGGGCTGGAGCGCGGCGACGAG
>JANJTW010000064.1 GCA_024710925.1 Rhodocyclaceae bacterium
GAGGCCGGTCGAGAAGCTGACCGACAGCGACAGCCAGCGCTTCTTCAGCCCGAACATGACCAGCGCCGCGGCGGCGACGCTGAGCGCGCCGCCGAGCAGGCAGGCGAGGACGATCTGGGCGAGCAGCGGAAGGGACATCGACATGCGCGCGGCGGCTTGGGAAAAGGCGCGATTGAAGCATGATGCCGCGTTAAATGCAACGTTGTTGCATTTAACGCGGGCCGGCGGCGGTTCAGCCGGCGCCGGTCAGCGCGCCGTAGAGTTCGGCGTATTCGGCTTCGATTTCCTCGCCGAGCGCGAGGTATTCCGGCGTCCGGTATTCGCCGGCGTTGTTGTCGCCGGCGTCGTCGAGGTGCGCCCATTCGTCGATGCCGCCGGCGACGATGTTGGCGACGTAGACGACGTCGGAGAGCGTGCGCGGCGTCTGCACGAAGGGGCGCGACTGGTCGTGGTCGCGCACCCCCTCGATGATGTGCTCGGGCAGGCCGAGGGCGGCCATCAGCGTTTCGCCGATGCTCTCGTGCCACTGGATGATCAGGTACTTGACGGTGTCCGGGCGGATGCGCAGTTCGTCGTACTGCGTCGCGCGGTAGAGCATGTAGAAGGCGCCGAGGTCGTGCACCAGGCCGGCGAGCATCGCGTCCTCGGGGTTCAGCCGGGTCATGCGGCGGGCCAGCACGCGTGCCGCCGCCGCCGTCTGTACGGTATGCAGCCACAGCCCCTTCGAGATGCCGGCGAAGCCGACCAGTTCCTTCGAGCGCAGCAACTGGTCCATCGCCACCGCCAGCGCCACCGAGCGGGCGAGGTTGAGGCCGATGCGCTGCAGCGCCGCCTCGACGTCGGCGATCGGCTTGCCGTTCGGGTTGTGCGCGGCCGAGTTGGCGACGCGCAGCAGCTTCACCGCGACCAGCGGTTCGAGGCGGACGACGCGGGCGATCTCGCGCAGCGAGACGTCGGGGTCGTGCAGCACGTTGCGGATCTGCAGCGCGGCGTCGAAGCAGGTCGGGAAGCTGACGTCGCCGGACAGGTCTTTGGCGATGTCTTCGAGCATCTTGAAGCGCTGCGCCTTCAGCGCCGCATCCTTCTTGTCGCCGTTCGGGTCGTTCAGGGCCATGATCGTCAGCCTCCGGTGTGCGCCAGGGCGAGCATCTGCTTCTGGAACTCGTCCTGGATGGCGAAGAAATGGTCGACCAGCGTCGGGTCGAACTGCCGGCCGCTGCCGTCGCGGATCATCTGCAGCGCCTCATCGATGGACAGGGCCTTCTTGTACGGGCGCGTCGAAATCAGCGCGTCGTAGACGTCGATGATCGCCGTGACGCGGCCGGCGATCGGGATTTCCTCGCCCTTCAGGCCGCGCGGGTAGCCGGTGCCGTCCCAGCGCTCGTGGTGGGTGAGCGCGATGTCGCGCGCCATGCGCGTGACGTCGGCGTCGTAGTCGCCGAGGATCTCGACGCCGACGCTGCAGTGCCGCTTCATGTGCTCGAACTCTTCCGGCGTCAGGCGCGCGGGCTTCAGCAGCACCTCGTCGGAGACGCCGATCTTGCCGATGTCGTGCATCATCGAGGCGTAGCGGATCAGCTCGACGTCCTTGCGCGGCATGCCGGCGGCCTTGGCCAGCATGTGGCAGCCGAGCGAGACGCGCAGGATGTGCGAGCCGGTGTCGTTGTCGCGGAACTCGCCGGCGCGGGCGAGGCAGCGGACCAGTTCGAACTGCGTCTCGGTGAGCATCTGCGTACGCTCGTCGACCAGCGCCTCCAGCCGTTCCGCCTCGTGCTCCCGGTCCTGGTAGAGGAAGCGCGTTTCCAGCGCGTTGTGGATGCGGAAGAGCACTTCCTCGTTGTCGAAGGGCTTCACGAGATAGTCGCGGGCGCCGCGTTCGAGCGCCGCCAGCCGCGTTTCGCGCTCGGTCTGGGCGGTGAGGACGATGACCTGCAGGCCCTCCTGGTGGATGGCGTCGCGTAGCAGCGTGAGCACGCCGAGGCCGTCGAGCACCGGCATGCGCATGTCGAGCAGGATCAGGTCGGCCGGTTCGCGGTCGAGCGCTTCGAGCACCAGCGTCGAATCGGTGATGCCCTCGACGCGCTGGTAGCCGGCCTCGGCGAGGAAGACTTCGAGCAAGCGCACGTTGCCCGGCTGGTCGTCGACCACCAGGATGCGCGCTTCCTGAAAACGGGCACTCGGCAGAACCGGTTGTCCGTAAGCCCTCATTGCAGTATCTCCCTGAGCAGGCGCGCTGTCTCGCGCGGTTTCAATGGCTTCGCCAGCCGGCGGCGGCCTGTCCCGTCGTCCGCCGTGGTTTCGCCGTCGCCGGACAGAACCACCAGCGGCAGCCCCATGCCTCCCTCCGGCGCTTCCCCGGCGAAATCCGCCAGGATCGCTTCGTCGGCAATGATTGCCTGAAATGCGCGCTTTGCCAACACTTGCCGTCCGGCCGCGGCGTTCTCGGCGAAAACCAGCGTGGTGCCGCGCAGCGTGCTGGCGACCAGCCGCATCAGGCCGGCGTCGCCCTCGCCGAGGCCGACGGCGAGCAATGCCGGGCCTTCCGCCTCGGCGGCGGCCGGCGCCGTTGCCGGCCCCGCCTCGACCGGGTGGCCGCCGGCCGCCGGGGCGGTG
>JANJTW010000216.1 GCA_024710925.1 Rhodocyclaceae bacterium
CTTAAGCAGCCGACCAGCCGTACCCATTTCTGCAATTCTCGCGTTCGCATCGCCGTCTCCTGTTCGGTCCATACAGGAGTCCAGTGTCGGCTTCCGCAGGCTCAGGGCGTGAGCCATCATCAGCCGATGCGAACAGAGCCATTCGAAAACGATCCGAAAGCGCGAATTGAAATCCGGCCCCCAAACCGATGGGCGGCAGGCCGGGTTTTGTGCTGAAAAATCGGTTGCTTGGCGATCGGCGAAGCCGTTATACTCACGCCCTTCGCCCGCCAGCGAAAGAATTGAATTCGATCAACCAGGCGCCTCGCTCTATCAAACTGGGGCAGCGTCGTTTCAATGAATGAAAGAGAGTTTGACATGGCGTTCACTACCGAACAAAAGTCCAAGGTCGTTACCGATTTCCAGCGCGCCCAGGGCGACACCGGTTCCCCCGAAGTCCAGGTGGCCCTGCTCACCGCCCGCATCAACGACCTGACCGGCCACTTCAAGGAACACGTCAAGGATCACCACTCGCGCCGCGGCCTGCTGCGCATGGTCAGCCGCCGTCGCAAGCTCCTCGACTACCTGAAGCGCACCAACGTCGACAGCTACCGCACGCTGATCGAGCGTCTGGGCCTGCGCAAGTAACTCGACTTCGCTGCAAACGGAATTCTCCGATCCGCAAATGCGATCGGGAACACGCGAGAACAGCGGCACTGCCCCGGCGGCGGTGCCGCTGTTCTCGCTTTTGCCATGGCGGTCCGCGATGCGGCCGCCGCAGGCGCGTAGCCGATAAAGCGTACCGGAGTCGTGGGTACGCCGCGCCAATAATCAGAAAGAAAGGAAACAATGTTTAACGTTGCCAAGAAAAGCTTCGCCTACGGTGCCCACACGGTCACCCTGGAGACGGGCGAAATCTCCCGCCAGGCCGGCGGTGCGGTTATGGTGTCGATCGACGATACCGTCGTGCTGTGTACCGTGGTCGGTGCCAAGCAGGCCAAGCCGGGCCAGGACTTTTTCCCGCTGACCGTCGATTACATCGAGAAGACCTACGCCGCGGGCAAGATCCCCGGCGGCTTCTTCAAGCGCGAAGGCCGTCCGTCCGAGAAGGAAACGCTGACCTCGCGCCTGATCGATCGTCCGATCCGTCCGCTGTTCCCGGAAGGCTTCTACAACGAAGTCCAGGTCGTCGCTACCGTCATGTCGCTGAATCCGGAAGTCGATCCGGACATCGCCGCGATGATCGGCACCTCGGCCGCGCTGGCCATTTCCGGTATCCCGTTCGACGGCCCGATCGGCGCCGCCCGCGTCGGCTACATCGACGGCCAGTACGTGCTCAACCCGACGCTGTCGCAACTGAAGACCTCGCAGCTCGACCTCGTCGTCGCCGGCACGCAGGGCGCCGTGCTGATGGTCGAATCGGAAGCCAAGGAGCTGCCGGAAGACGTCATGCTCGGCGCCGTCGTCTTCGGCCACACCGAGATGCAGAAGGTCATCAATGCCATCAACGAACTCGTTGAGGAAGCCGGCAAGCCCGAGTGGGACTGGCAGGCTCCGGCCAAGGACGAGGCGCTGATCGCCCGCCTGCACGAGCTGGTCAAGGCCAAGGTCGAGGAAGCCTACAACATCACGTCGAAGCAGACGCGCAGCCAGCGCATCAAGGAAATCCGCGCCGAGGCCGTCGCCGCGCTGTGCACCGGCGAGGAAGGCGCGCCGAGCGAGAACACCGTCGGCGACTATTTCTTCGAACTCGAAGCCGCGACCGTCCGCGGCCGCATCCTGGCCGGCGAGCCGCGCATCGACGGTCGCGACACGCGCACCGTGCGTCCGATCGCCATCCGCAGCAGCGTGCTGCCGCGCACCCACGGCTCGGCGCTGTTCACCCGTGGCGAGACGCAGGCGCTGGTCGTTGCCACGCTCGGTACCGGCCGCGACGAGCAGATCATCGACGCGCTGGCCGGCGAATACCGCGAGCGCTTCATGCTGCACTACAACATGCCGCCGTACGCCACCGGCGAATGCGGTCGCGTCGGCACGCCGAAGCGTCGCGAGATCGGCCACGGCCGCCTCGCCAAGCGCGCGCTGCTGGCCGTGCTGCCGCCGGCCGACGAGTTCTCGTACTCGATGCGCCTGGTCTCGGAAATCACCGAGTCGAACGGCTCGTCGTCGATGGCTTCCGTCTGCGGCGGTTCGCTGGCGCTGATGGATGCCGGCGTGCCGCTGAAGGCGCACGTCGCCGGCATCGCCATGGGCCTGATCAAGGACGGCAACCGCTTCGCCGTGCTCACCGACATCCTCGGCGACGAGGATCACCTCGGCGACATGGACTTCAAGGTGGCTGGCACCCGCGGCGGCGTCACCGCGCTGCAGATGGACATCAAGATCCAGGGCATCACCAAGGAAATCATGCAGGTCGCGCTGGCCCAGGCCAAGGACGCCCGCATGCACATCCTCGGCCAGATGGAAGGCTCGATGTCCGGCGTCGGCGAACTGTCGGCCTACGCGCCGCGCCTGTACGTGATGAAGATCAACCCGGAGAAGATCCGCGACGTGATCGGCAAGGGCGGTGCGGTGATCCGCGCCATCACCGAAGAGACCGGTACGACGATCGACATCCAGGACGACGGCACGATCACCATCGCCTCGACCTCCGGCGAAGCCGCCGATGCCGCCAAGAAGCGCATCAGCGACATCACCGCCGAAGTCGAAGTCGGCAAGATCTACGAAGGCACCGTGCTCAAGCTGCTCGACTTCGGCGCCATCGTCAGCATCATGCCGGGCCGCGACGGCCTGCTGCACATCTCGCAGATCGCCAACGAGCGCGTCGAGAAGGTCTCCGACAAGCTGCAGGAAGGCCAGCAGGTCCGCGTGAAGGTGCTGGAAGCCGACGAGAAGGGCCGCGTCCGCCTGTCGATGAAGGCGGTCTCCGCCGAAGAGGCTGCCGCCCAGCCGCAAGCCTGAGCGCTGCCTCCGGGCAACAAAAAAGGACGCCTCGGCGTCCTTTTTTTTCGGCTGCTCCGGCGCGTTGGGGGCGTCGGGAAGCGATGCGTCGCGCTTATTTGGCGACTTGGCGCTCGCGCAACTCTTCCAGCGTCTTGCAGTCGATGCACAGCGTTGCCGTCGGGCGCGCTTCCAGTCGCTTGATGCCGATTTCGACGCCGCACTTGTCGCAATAACCGTAGTCGTCGTTGTCGATGCGGCCGAGCGTTTCGTCGATCTTCTTGATCAGCTTGCGCTCGCGGTCGCGGTTGCGCAGCTCGATTGCCATGTCGGTTTCCTGGCTGGCGCGGTCGTTCGGATCGGCGAAGACGGTGGCTTCGTCCTGCATCGTGTGTACCGTGCGCTCGATGTCCTCGGAAAGCTCCTGTTTCAGCGTTTCCAGAATCTTCCGGAAATGCGTGAGCTGCTTGGTGTTCATGTACTCCTCGCCCTTCTTCGGGACGTAGGGCGTGAAATGTTTATGGAGCAGTTCTTCAGCCATTTGGAGAATCTTTCGGAGTGCGTCCGTTTTGGAAAAGCTGCTTTAATAGCAGAAATAGAGGGGGGGTGCAAGCAAGGCTGCCGGATTGAAAAAAACAGCGCGCCGGCGATTGACCGCACCCGCCACCCTCTCTATAATGCGCGCTTCCTCGGGGCGTAGCGCAGCCTGGTAGCGCATCTGCTTTGGGAGCAGAGGGTCGTGAGTTCGAATCCCACCGCCCCGACCAGAATTGAAGCAGTAAAGCAGCAGGCAACCGAGCAAGTTTGTTTTAGTCGTCTGGAAAGATTCGACCCGCGCCCGTAGCTCAACCGGATAGAGCACCGGCCTTCTAAGCCGGGGGTTGTGAGTTCGAGTCTCGCCGGGCGCGCCAGAACAGTGGCGGCATTAGCTCAGTCGGTAGAGCACTGGATTGTGATTCCAGGTGTCACCGGTTCGATCCCGGTATGTCGCCCCA
>JANJTW010000110.1 GCA_024710925.1 Rhodocyclaceae bacterium
CCCTCCATGTGATGTATATTAGTTCCGAATTCGGAACGCGTCAAGCATTTTCGGAAATTTATTTTTGTGCTCCATTTTTGCCCCACGCCGGCTGCTGCGCTATGCGGGAAGGTTCGGTTCGATTCCGGGCGGGGGCACCAGTTGCAGCTGTGCCGGCAGCGTCCGTAGCGGTCTCCGGCGTGCCGGAGAACCGCCGGTACAAACCGGGATCGGCGGCAGGCAGCCCGCCTTCCGGGGTCCGCAGCGTATGCAGGAGATATTCCTCTGATGGCGCCAGTGTCTGCCGGTAGATTTTCTGGCAGAGCGTTCGTGCGGTACGCCCTGGCCAATCGGCAGCCAGCAGCGAACCGGGCAGTTGCGGGTCGCGCAGCAGAATGCGGCGGAATTCGTGGATGAGCAGGGTCCGCAGCACAAAGCATTGTCGCGGATCGCAGGATTTCCCCGAGGATAGCCACTTCAGCGTTGGCCGGAAGCGCTCTTCGAAGCGCAGGTAGTCGGCGGCCACGCGGTCCAGGTGCCAGCAATCGTGTACGAGCGATTGCAGGGGGCGGGGGACCGCGTCGTCCAGCGTACGGGCCCGGAACGTGACCACCTTGTCGTCGCTACCCGTTTGCTGAAGCACTTCGCGCAACTCGTCGGGGCCGGCCGAGGGGTGGGCGAATACGCCGGGTGCGACAGCGCCGTATCCTTCCCACAATAGATCGCGCCGCAACTCGTCGCGCAGCTTCGGCGGCAGCCGTCCTTCCGGGACGAATACGATCTGCCATTCCCCGTTCCATTTTTCCTGCGGCGCATCGTAGATGCGGCGATAGGCATGGTGGATCCGCCGCGTTCCCGCAGGTGTCAGGCGATAGGCGCTGCGCCGGCCGATCGGGCTGGCTTGCAGCCATTCTTCCTGCGTCAGCCTGAAAACGCTGGTGCGGACCGCGCGGGAGTTGATGCCGATCGGTGCCAGCAGTTCGATCAGGCTGCCAAGCCAGACGGTGCCCCCGTGCGGCGCGATGGCATCACCGAAGACGGTGACGATGAGCGAATTGGCGCGGACCGGAACGGTGGCCAGCGTATCGCCGATCCAGCGTTCGAGCGAACGGTGGGTCATCGCGCGATCGATGCGAGGATGCTGGGCGGCGGGGCCTGTTCGGTTTCTGAGTAGCCCAGGCGCAGGGAGAGGGCGCGTGCCGATTCCTTGATGGCGAGGGCCAGCGGGCTGTTCCATTCGGTATCGAAATTGCCGACCGAGCCGAGCGAGGTGATTGCCGCGACCATGTGTCCGGTGTGGTCGAATACCGGTGCGCTGAAGCCGTTGATGCCGGGGGTCAGGCTGTTGCTTGCGCGCGCGATGCCGTGCAGACGGATTTCGCTGATGATCGGTTCGAGTTCGCGAACGAGCGCAGTGACGGTTGCTCCGGCCATGTCGGCTGCGGCGCGGAGCTCGCGTTCGAGAAGCTTCTTCAGGAAGGGTGACCGGCAATAGGCGACGAAGGCGCGCCCGGTTGCCGAGTTGGTCAGCGGCAGGACGGTGCCCGTTCGCAGGGTAACGGTAATCGGGCCGCCGGCTTCGACCCAGCGTACGATCGTTGCGCCGTGGTTGCCGAGCATGGCCAGCGCCACGGTTTCGCCGATGCGTTCGCACAGATCGTCGAGGATCGGGGTGCCCAGTCGTACGGGATCGAGGCGCGACAGGCTGGCTAGACCGAGCTCCAGCGAAAAGCTGCCCAGATCGTAGCGGCCGGTGTTGCCATCCTGTTCGACAAGTCCCATGCGCATGAAACTGACCAGATAACGGTGCGCCTTGGCTGCCGGCATGCCGGCATTCTTGGCCAGGTCGCGCAGCATCATCGGCCGTCCATGCGCTGCCAATGCCCGCAGGAGGCGGGTGCCGACCTCGATCGACTGGATGCCCTGTCTTTGCTTTTCAGTTGTCTCCGTCATCTTGCCCGCGGCTGTGTTTTTCGATGCGCCATTGTAGCGATGCGGGCCGGCAGGGGCGATACTGCTGCGTATAATTCCAGTTACCTTTGAATTCCAGGGAGAAAACATGCGTGCAGTCATGGTGGCCAACCCGAAAGGCGGTGCCGGCAAGACGACGTTGGCGACAAATCTCGCCGGCTATTTCGCTAACCAGGGGCGGAGGGTGACGCTGTGCGATCTCGACCGTCAGCAGTCCGCGCTGCGCTGGATGGCTTTCCGCGATTCCGCATTGCCGCCGGTAACCGGTTACTTTGCCGGCAATCAGATGTTGTTCAACCTGCCCAAGGAGCCGGACTGGGTCGTCCTCGATGCGCCGGCCGGGCTGCAGGGTTACAAGCTCTCCGACTACCTGCGTCTGGTCGATAAGGTAATTGTGCCGGTCGTGCCATCCGTCTTTGACATGGCGGCGACTGAGGATTTTCTTAATTCGATCCGTAGCGAGATGCGCGGGCGGAAGGCTTCTATCGGCATCGTCGCCATGCGTGTCGATCCCCGCACCCGTGCGGCAGTGATGCTGGAAGAGTTCCTGCGCCACTTCGATATTCCCATCCTCGCCTATCTGCGCAACACGCAGAACTACGTCAATGCAGCGGCCGGCGGACTGACCGTATTCGATCCACCGCGGGCGAAACATCGCCGTGATGAAGAACAATGGCAGCCCCTATTGCAATGGCTTTCCGACTAGGCTATAGTTCGCCCCCTCGCAGCAACGCCGGCGTCGAAGCAAAAGCAACGACGAAAGAAATTTTCCGGAAAGTGTTGACGAGGTGTTCGAAAGTTTGATAAAGTTTCACTTCTCTGCTGATGCAGCAAAACAGCAGATGACGGACGCGGGGTGGAGCAGTCTGGCAGCTCGTCGGGCTCATAACCCGAAGGTCACAGGTTCAAATCCTGTCCCCGCAACCAAATGTTCTTTAAAAACCAGACAACCGATAGGTGTGGGTACTTGGTTTGGTTGTGAAGTCGTTTTCGGACGGCATTGCGATTAAATTGAAGTGCTCGCACAGAAGTAGTAGGTATCAAGGAAACTTGAATCTGCAACGTCAAGCGAGTTTTAGCAGTGATTGAACTGAAGAGTTTGATCCTGGCTCAGATTGAACGCTGGCGGCATGCCTTAC
>JANJTW010000120.1 GCA_024710925.1 Rhodocyclaceae bacterium
CCCTCCATGTGATGTATATTAGTTCCGAATTCGGAACGCGTCAAGCATTTTCGGAAATTTATTTTTGTGCTCCATTTTTGCCCCACGCCGGCTGCTGCGCTATGCGGGAAGGTTCGGTTCGATTCCGGGCGGGGGCACCAGCCGCAGTTTTGCAGACTGCTATCAATCTGCTCAATTCCCTGTATTTAAGCGGCTTCCAGCCGTTTTTGCAGCGGCCGAGTTTTCCCGTTTTCTTCCACTTTTTCTCGCTTTTTTCCGATCTGTTGCCCCATAATTGCCCCACGGGTGCCCCACGAAAGGGCCGGGAGGAGTGCGATGGCAACATTCGAGCGGCGGGCTGGCGCCTGGCGGGTAACTATACGCCTGCGCGGCGTACGCGAGAGCGCGACATTTTCGACCAAGGCGGCGGCGACAGTCTGGGCGGAGAAGCGCGAGCGCGAGATTTTGCGCGTGGCCGAAGGCGGGCTGCCGGATAAGTCGGTGCGCGATGCGCTGGTGCGCTATCGCGACGAGGTATCGCCTGGGAAGCGTGGCGGCGTATGGGAGGTTCGGCGAATCAATGCCTTCCTGGGCGAGGCGAGGCCGGCGAGCGGGCGCGATGTGGCGCCTCCGGTGCTCGGGCCGATGGTCGACATGCCGCTGGCGGCCGTCGATTCGGCCGCACTTTCCGCCTGGCGCGACGGGCGCTTGCGTCAGGTGCAGGCGGGGACTGTGACGCGCGAGATCAACCTGCTCTCGGCGATCTTCGAGACGGCGCGGAAGGAGTGGCGCTGGCTGCACGATCGGCCGTTTGCCGATGTGCGTCGGCCACCGGAGCCGGCGGCGCGCAAGCGGAGGATTTCGGATGCCGAGGCGCTGCGTCTGTGCCTGGCGCTCGGGTTTGATGAGGCGCGGCCGGTGGCCAGCAAGTCAAACCAGGTGGCACTGGCGCTGCTGCTGGGGATCGAGACGGCAATGCGGCGCGGCGAGATGCTGGCGCTGCGCTGGTCAGACATCCGCGGCGCAGTGGCGCATCTACCGCAGACGAAGAACGGGCAGGCACGAGACGTCCCGCTGACGATCAGGGCGCTGGAGTTGCTGGAGAAGCTGCGCGGGTTGAATGACGAGCGGTGCTTCACCGTGGCGCCTGCGTCGGCTGATACGCTGTTCCGGGCAGCGAAGCTGCGTGCCGGCCTGCCGGATGTGAATTTCCACGACTCGCGCCGCGAGGGCACGAGCCGGCTGGCGGCGAAGGTGGATGTGCTGACGCTGGCGCGGATCACCGGGCATCGTGACATCAACGAGCTGTTGACCTACTACCAGACGGACATGGCCGAGGTGGCGAAGAAGATTGGGTAGCTATGCCGGCCATGTCGCTTTTGTCGGCAGATGGTGTCGCTCTTCGTTCTCGGGTCGTAGGCGTGGAGCGGCTTCTGTTGGATGGATGCTGAGTTTAACGACAGGTGGCGCCGAATTAGGCGACAGGGGGTGTCGTTGAATTTGAGTTAGCCGCCATGTCAGCCGCATTCGGCAATCACGCGCTCGATGTCCTTGTCGCTCACGCCGTCTTTCTTCGTGCTCACGATCCATTCGTCCGGCCGCTGCGAATGGCGGTGTGCATAGCCCGGTTCGCAGCCGTCGCAAAGGCAACCGCCTGGAGCCAGGTCGTCGGCCAAGCAGCCGCACTCTCCCGGCACAACCAACCCGCCGAACCCTTCGGACTTTAGGCCAACAGCCAACACTTGCAACACGTTCATGGTTTCTCCAATCTGCCGGCTAACCCGGCACTCAAGCGGGACGCCGTTCCGGCGATGCCGGCCCGTCGCCCCTTAGCTCTGCGTTGAAAGTCACGCCGCCTTCCGCACATGCCGTTCCACCCGGCGCTGCCTCTCTGCCCACTCGATCACCTCGCCGCAGACCCAGCGCAGCGGGCCGCCTTCAATCTTGATCGGGGTCGGGAAATCCGGTTGGCTGATGATGGCGCGGTAGCAGGTCGTCTGGCCAACGTCGAAGTATTCCATGATGCGCTCGACGCTCCACAGACGCTTCTCGTGCGGCAGGACGGCGGCGGCGTGCAAGGCCTTGGCGATTTCGGTGGCGATGGTTTCTGATTCGGTCATGGTCAAATCCTGTCCAGCGGGCTGACGACGCCGCGCCCGCCGCGGTTGAGAACGTGGGTGTAGATCATGGTGGTCGACACGTCGGAATGCCCGAGCAGTTCCTGCACGGTGCGGATGTCGGCGCCGTTTTCGAGCAGGTGCGTGGCGAAGCTGTGGCGCAGGGTGTGCGGGTGCGTCGGCTTGTCGATGCCGGCGCGGCGCGCGGCGTCGCGGACGTGGCGCTGGATGGTCTTTTCGTGCAGGTGGTGCCGGCGGATGACGCCGCTGCGCGGGTCGGCGGAGTAGTCGGCGGCGGCGAAGACGTACTGCCAGCCGAATTCCTTGCCGGCGTTCGGGTACTTGCGTTCGAGCGCGTGCGGCAGTTCGACGTCGGCCCTGCCGCGTGCGAGGTCGAGGTCGTGCATCTTGCGGCGTTCGGCGAGCCGGGCCTGCAGCGGCTGGACGAGCATTCGCGGCAGCGGAACGACGCGGTCCTTGTCGCCCTTGCCGGCGCGGACGATGATGGCGCCGCCGGCGAAGTCGATGTCCTTGACGCGCAGGCGCAGGCCTTCCATCAGCCGCATGCCGGTGCCGTAGAGCAGCTGGACGACGAGGCCGGGCAGGCCGCGGGTGTGTTCGAGCAGCGCGCGGGTTTCGGCCTGCGTGAGCACGGTCGGCAGGCGCTTCGAGGGCTTGGCGCGGGTGATGCCGTCGAGCCAGGGCAGGGCGATGCCGAGGACTTCTCGGTAGAGAAAGAGGATGGCGTGCATGGCCTGGTTCTGCGTGCCGGCGGCGACTTCGCGCGCGGTGGCGAGGTGCGACAGGTAGGCCTCAACCTCGGCGGCGCCCATGTCGCGCGGGTGGCGCAGGCCGTGGAAGTGGATGTAGGCCTTGATCCAGTGCAGGTAGGTCTTTTCTGTGCTGCGGCTGTAGTGCTTGACGCGGATGCGCTCGCGCACCTGGTCAAGCAGCCGGGGCCGCGCCGGGGCGGTGTCGCTTTTGTCGGCGATGGGTGTCGCGTTTCGTTCGGCGATGGCTTGCATGGTGCGGCCTCCGTGGGTTGGTGGTGGTGGTGTTTAACGACAGGTGGCGCTGAATTAGGCGGCGTCGCCTGTCGTTGAATTTGAGTTGGGCGGCATTCCGATTCCGGCCGCCGCTTTGCGGCTGCTCTCGCGCAACCGTTTCAGGTAGTCAATGTCTTCTTGGTTCAACGGGTTGCACGTGCCGTATCGCATCGCAACCAGTCGCGGATGCACGATCACAAACGTTACCTCCGCAAAACCTTCCTCGTCCTCACCTTTCAGGAAGCGTTCTGCTGATTCAATCGTGTTGTACGTGCCATGCACGCCGCTTGTCGAAAACAGCACGAAGTTCAGGTCGTTGGCGTCGGCGTCCGGAAACATTCCGCGCAAGGCATCCATCCCCTCAATTCCGGGCGCTTTCCGCATCACCGAGTAATGCGCACTGTCCGGCCTTGTTTTGTCCAAGTTCTCCCACATCGCCAGCATCCTTTCCGGGCGCAGCCGCCCAACTCATCAATCAACCCCGGACCGGCGCAAGCGCCGTCCGGTTATTTCAGCCGTTAGCGCCCATGTCAGTATTCACAATCCACTGTAAATTCGTGGTCGCACTCTGGGCAGATCACTTCAACGTCCCGGCTTCGTTCTGTGCCGTGTTCTGGCACGTCAAGTTGTCGCCCGTCCCAAAAATCAGCGTAGTCGAGCAAGTCAACAAATTCGTTGCACATTGGGCAAGTGCAGTTAAGTTCCACTGTCCATGTCGCTGTTACGTTCGCCATTTCATTCTCCGTAGTTGGCCGGTCGCTAACCCGTCGCTCGTGTGGGACTGTCCGCCTGCGGCGTCCAGCCCCACAGCTTTTGCGTTCCCCGCCAAAACATACTCACACCGCCCATGCCCGACCGGTATCGCGTCGGCCGTGCCTTCCTCTGCCAGTTCGCGGAGGTGTTTCTGTGCGGACGACGGCGAGATGCCGGTGTGCTTCGCAACGCGGTAGTAGGTGACCGGCGTTTTCTGCCGGCGCATGAAATCGAGCACGGCCTGCCGTGTGGCGATCCGGGTCTTGCTCTTCGCGGCGTTGAGCGCGTTGCGCTGGCGCTGTGCTTCGCGCGCCTCGGCGGCCTCGGCTTCTGCCGCGGCGCGCGCGGCGGCGTCGGCGGCGACCAGGCGCTGCAGGTTGGCGAGCTCGGCGCGGAAGACGGCGCTCATGCCGGCCTCCGGTGGTAGCGGCGCAGCAGCCACATGGCGCTGACGATGCCGATCGGGCCGCCGGTGAGAAAACCGGCGATCTCGGCGCCGCTGGCCTCGGGGGCGAGTTTGAACAGCACGAGGTTCATGCTGCCGATGGCGAGGCTGTTGCACGCGGCCGGCAGGTAGCGGCCGTTGTTGACGAGCAGCGACTGCGCGCCGAGTGCCATCACGAGCAGGTAGGTGCTGGCGAAGAGGGCGAGGGCGGTCATGCTGCTGGCTTCCTGCATTGCGCCACCATGTCGTCGATCGCCTTCCGCACGGCCTTCCATTCGTCCGGGTTGATGGCGATCGATCCGCGGCCAGGTGCGGTGTCCTGCCGGACGACGACGAATTCGCCGCCGACGTCGTCCTCGATTTCGACGGACGTCGCGCACTCCGAAAACAGCGGTTTGCCCGCCGGCAGGACGCAGATGCGAGTGGTGCGGGGCAGGTATTCCATCATTTCATCCGATGCGTGGTGACGCTGCCGCCGGGGATCTGCTGCACGCTCTTGGTGCCGTGCGCCGTTTGCGTCTGGCCGTTGCTGCCGGGCAGCACCGGCGCGGCCGGCGCGGCCGGCGACGCCGGGATGAAGTCGGTGCCGGCCGTGCTGCCGGTGACGCGGATGTAGTCGATCTCTGCCCGGGCGGTGTCGACGATGACGCGCGCGGTATCGTTGATCGCCTTGGCGCGGTCGATTTCAATGGTCCCGGCCTTGACGCCGCGCAGCGTCTCGAAGAGCGCGCTGCGCAGGGCGCTGATGTCGTTGGCTTCGGTGCTCATGCGGTTTTGTTCCCTTCCCGTTTGTTGATCTGCCGGGTGATCGCGCCGCGCAGCTGCACGACATGGGCGACCTCCGGCCCGTAGTTGCGGAAGCTGTTGCGGCGCATGTTCTCGGCGAGGGTGATGCACTCGATGCGGTCGAGCGTGATCTCTTCGAGTCGGTTGGTGCGCATGCCCTTCTTGAAGACCACGATGTGCCCGTCCGGCACCGGGCCGTTGGCCTCGATCCAGACAAGCTCATGCACGCCGCGCCAGCGCTGCGAGTTGTTGCCGCGGGCGTTGCCGATCTTGCGCTGCAGGTTGCCGGACTTGTCCAGCCGGTAGCTGCCGACCGGCCGCGTGGTGTGCGGCGCATTACCGGGCTTGAAGCGCGTTTCGGCGCTGCGGCCGCCGGCGACGTAGTGCGTGCCCTTGTTCCAGGTAGCGTGGCCGGGCTTGAAGCGCGTGCCGGCGCCATGGTGACCGGTGAATTGGCCGGAGAGGTCGCTGGCATGGAATGCGGCCGATTTCCGCAGGCCAAGGCTGTAGGCGCGGCCGTAGAGTTGCGAGATGCTGACGCCGAGTTCGGCGGCGAGCGTGGCCGACAGCTCGTCCGGGTAGCGGGCGCGCAGGATGGCGTCTTCGGCCGGGGTCCAGCGGTGGCGCGGCGGGAGGATGTTGCGGGATCGGGTCACGCCGCCGCCCTCCCCATCAACCCATCCATCGCCGCATCGACCTGTTCGTACAGCTGCTCCAGCGTGCCGTTGTTGATCAGCCAGCGGTCGGCCTCGATCTCGGCACCGGCGGTTTCCGAGGCGTGGCCGCTGTGCGCGGTGGTGGCGGCGCCGGGGCGTTCGATGCGCCAGATTTCGCCGCCGAGGCGGCGGACCAGCGCGGCCTCGTCGGGGAAGCGCACGTCGGTTATGACGATCGCCTCGGCGTGCAGCCGGCGGGCGACGCGCAGGCGCTGCTCCATGGTGCGGCACCAGAGGTCGGGGGCGACGCTGATGCGGCCCCACTCGGTGCCGAGCGTCTGCATCAGCCGGCGCGGCGAGGTGCCGAGCCAGTCGATGGTGCGTTCCTTGTTCTCTGGGGCGAAGTCCTGCGGGCGCAGGCCGAACATTTCGATCAGCGCGCAGCGGATCGGGTCGGCGAACGCCGCGCGCTCGAAGTCGTGCATGTCGGCGAGGTAGTTGCCGACGGTGTCCTTGCCGGAAAAGGCGGGGCCGGTGAGGCCGATGATCAGGGTTTCCATGGCGGTCCTTCAGCGCGCAGCCATCGCCCAGGCAAGGCGGCGGGAATAGTTGAGCCGGCGCATGTAGCGCAGGGCGACGATGCAGCGCGCGGCGAAGCGCGCGGCGCGGGTGGCGCGGGTGGCGAGCGTGAGGCGGCGGTCGGCGGGCATTACGCGGCCTCCGGCGGCTGCGGCGCGGCGGCGCGCGGACGGGAGGCGACGAGCGCCCAGCCCTTGCACGGGCGCGGCAGCAGCGCCATCTGGCGGCCGTTGGTGTAGAGCTTCTGGCCGGAGTTGATGGCGGCCAGCGCCTCTTCGATCAAGTCGAAGGCGGCGGCCTCGGGGTTGGGCGGGAAGATGACGGCGGCGGGGATCATGCGGCCTCCCTGATGTTTCGGTAGTACCAGGGGAGCACGATGTCGATCGCCTCGGTGTGGGCAATGCGCACCGTCTCGTCGTTGCCCGTGGCGGGCTTGTTGCGCCAGTCGATTCCGGCGGCGTCGAGCGCGTCGACGAAGGCTGCTGCCTCCCCCTGCTGGAGGGTGAGAATCGAATAGCTGATCGGGTCGGTGAAGGTGTGTGCTATGAGGAGCGGCTCGAAGCCCGCCGCCGCGATACGCTGGTGCAGCGCATGTGCAGCGGCGATGATCTCGGCGCCGGCGATGACTCTGGCGCTGGCGGCAGCGGCATCGCGTTCGATCTTGTCGAGAAGGTCCTGCAGGTGGCTGTCCATGGCTCACGCTCCCTGCGTCTGGATGATGGCGATGGCCGGCACGCCGCTGGCGGTGAAGGTGATGCCGAAGTAGTGGCCGATGCGCGGCACGGCGGCGCAGTGCGCGAGGTGCGTCTTGACGGCGGCGAGGTGCAGTTTTTGCGGCATGTCGATGCCTCCCGAAAAAGCCCCCGGCCGGAGCCGGGGAAACCACAGATTTCGACTTCAACTTCAACGCCGGTGGCCGACCGGCGGCGGGTTGGGCGGTTGCCCGAACTCGGTGCGGCCGCTCTTTTCTGTGGGCGGCGGCCGCTTGGCCTCGTGGTTTCCGGCGTCTTTCCCGGTGTCGCGGGGCTTTCGTTCTCCCGTTACGGCCTGTTTGGCTATCAGGCTGCCTGCTGCGGGCCGGCGGGCTGGTCCGCCAAGACTTTTTGCCGGCCGCGGTGCTCGGTGCTGCTGCCCGGTGGTTCTCTGCGGCGCTCATGCTGTCGGCGGTGCCAGGGAGCCGTCTTGCGCCGGGTCGATGCCCGCGTCGCGGGTTTTGCCGGGTTGGTTGAGCGCACAATATCACTAACGTGATTCAATGGCAAGCACGAAAGTGATGGTGCGGGCGAATAAAAACCCGCCAGGCGGCGGGTGGGTTTGGTGCGGCCGGGTTGGCTACTCGGTGCCGGCCAAATTGATCTGCGATCCGCAGTGCTTGCACTTCCGGGCGTCGTGCCGGATGCGTTCCCTGCATTCCGGGCAGCGGGCGTTGCCGTCTGCGGGCAGCGGCCTTGTCAGCGACCAGATGAGCGCGACGATCCAGCCGATGGCGGTAAGGCCAAGCAGGAAGTTGAGCCAGAAGATCGCCGTTGTGTTGTGGTGGTTGCGCGCGGTGGCGACGATGGTCGGGATGAAATAGATGGCGAGCAGGAAAAGTCCGGTAACGATGTCCATCGTCGGCGCCCTATCGCGTGTAGCACTCGGAGAAGTGCCGGTCGTTGGCTTCCTTCTGTCGGCGCTTGGCGTCGTCGATCAGCCCCTGGTGGTAGCGGTAGGTGCTGGCCTCGTTCTTGGCGTTCTCGGCCTGCCGCAGGTAGCGGGCGCATTTGTCTTCCTTGGCTTTTCGTTCGGCCTGTGCCAGCCCTGCCGCGCGCTCGCGTTCGAGCTGGTCGACGCTTTCGCGGTATTCGATGTCGTTGCGCACGGCGCGTTGCCGGCGTGCGCTGGCTTCGGCGTGTTGGCGTTGCTCGTCCGTAACGTCTGTATTCCGCAGCCGCACTTCGGTTGCGTCCTTGCCGCAGGGGCGTTCCGAGAAAACCGGGCGGCCGTTCTGCATGCACTTGTAAACCTGCGCCTGCGCGGCGCCGGTGATTGAGAGCAGGGTAATCAGTAGTGCGGTCGTCTTGCGCATATGTCCTCCGGTCGTGCGATGGTGGATTGTCCGTCTGCCCGCCTTGTTCAGTCAAATGCTAAAGGTATTTTTAATGCTGCCGTAATAGGTGGGTCTTGATAAAAAGACGCCCGGTAGGGAGACCGGGCAGAGTAGGGCAGGGGCGTCCCCTTGCCCTGGTGGCCGCCCGGGGGCGGGTGAGGCGGTGGCCGTCTTGTGGCGGTCGCTTCCTCGCCCGTGCGGATTCTGGCGGCGGCACCTGTTTGGTGCATTGCGCTGGGTCAAAGCATTGTTGGGCCGGGGTTGTCACCGTGCGTTGAAGTGGGTTGATTCGACGACGCGCCCGGCTTTGTCGACGATGTATTTTGCGGATTCGACATTCATTCCGCCGAAGCCGTTTCTGGCGCGGTAGGTGATGAATATGGTGTAGGTGCCGCAGTTCTGTGCCGTTGACCAGCTGACGACCTTGAATGAGTCCGGGTCGCGCATCTTGGATCTGACCAGCGCTTCGAGTTGGGGAACGGCGCCGGTCTTCTGGTCGATGTAGAAGTCCGGCGGCGTCTGGTTCCTGAGGGTGCATGCCATTCGTGCGGCTTCGGCTTGCCGTGCCGCCGCTTCGGCCTTTTTCTTTTCCTGCTCCTTTTTCTGACGAGAGGCAGCGAGTTCTTGTTCGAACTGCTGCTGGATTTCTGCAGCGCTCATTTCGCGCTCGGCGGCGGGTTCTGTGCGCGTTGCGGCGCATGGCCTGTCGGAGAAGACGAGCTTCCCGCCGATGGTGCAGCGGTAGGTGTCAGCGGCTGCGCTGCTGCCGATGATGGCGGCGGCAAGGGCTGCGGCGGCTTTGAGCATGGCGGTGGCGGGGGGCGGTTGACGATGCGATTGTAATAAACCGTGCGTCGGCCCGCCAGTGCCGGCTGGCCGTTTAGCGGTGGGTGGCGCTGGCGGCCTGATGAAGGATGCCAGCGGCTTTGTGCCGGTCTTTTCCGAGGTTTCCGGCAAGGCCGGCCTCAACTTTGTCGCGTTCGGTGACGGCGACCCAGGCGAGCCCGATCAGTTCGCCGCGGCGGGCGCGGTCGAGCAGTGCTTGCAGTTCGGCCTCAACGGCTTCTTTGAGTCCGCCCTTGATGGCGTAAGGGGGGCGGCGGGCGGTCATCCGTGCGCGGCGTCCGGTGTTTGTTCGGCCGGCTCCATGTCGATGGGGGTGCCTCGGCGGCGGGCGGTCGAGCGCGGCTGTGAGTCGGCGATGCGGGTGACGACGGGGAGCAGGGCGCGGGCGTCTTCCGGGGTGAGCCGTTCGACGGCGGCGATGAGTGCGGAGATATCGGCGTCTCGATAGTCGGCGATCCGTTGGGCAGCGATGGTTGTGGTTGCGTTGCTGGCCGTCGGCGACCCGGTGCCGTCAGCCAGCCATTGCGCATCGACGCCGAGCGCTGCGGCAATGGCGACGAGGCGCGTCGTCCCCTTTCTTTCTCCAGACTCAAGCATGGCGACCTGCGACTGGCTGCGCAGGCCGGCAGCCTTGGCTACAGCCGCCTGCGACATTTTTGCTTGCCGGCGGGCAGCACTCAGGCGCTCTGCGAAGGTGGTTGTTGGGCCGTCCATATCACTATTCTGATTGCCCATCGCATCACTAAGGTGTTGACGCGCGCAATCACTGTAGTGATAATCTCGCCTCATGAACTGGAGAGACGTCATTTCAGAACTCGTTGCCGCCGGATTGTCGCAGGCTGAAATCGGCCAGCGGCTCGGCCGCGCGCAGTCGTGGGTGTCCGGCGTTGCCGTCGGTCGGATCAAGTCTGTGCGCTGGGAAGAGGGTCAAAAACTCATCGCCATGCTCGACGAGGTGCGCGGCACGAACTGCGACCACAAGGAGGCCGCGTAAATGAATGTCGACCTCGCTATCGCCAGGCTTGCGCAGCTGGCCAGTGCTGCAGACCGCGGTGTCGATGCTTTCAATCAGGGGCTTGTCGATGACAGCGCCGGCGCGTTCCACAAAGGAGCCGCCAAGGCCTATCGCCATGCCATCGATGTATTGATCGAGGTTCAGCGCGAGAGCAGTTCGGCGGCTCGTCTGTCCGAGCAGAAGGCGTCCTGAATGTACGCGCTGAATTCCTCGCCTTGCGTGACGTTGCGTAACTGCTCGCTGCCGAGCGCATGCAAGTCTCCAGCGATCGTGTCTCCGACCGTGGCTTCGTGCGTGTCCGTCATTTCGAACACGGTGATGTCGCCTTCCTCTGTCCGCACAGCGTGGAAGCCGTTCCGGTTGTTGATGGCGATGATCGTTCCCTCCATGGGCCATTCCTTTCGTGACGGGGTGCGTGTGGAAACGAAACGCTATCACATTGGAATGGCCCGCCCGCAGGCTCAGCTTGCGCAGGTCGCCGTCGACCACCGCCAGGCCGCATGACCTCATGAGCACTTCCATGGCCGCCGCCTCCCTTTCGTCTGCGTGCTCCTGGAACGGATGCGCGCAGTCGTCGTTGGCTGCGGCCTCCACCATTGCCGCCCCCTCCCTCGGCAATCTTGCCTCCTCCGGCAAGCGTCGCGCCCCGGCCGGGTTGTTCCGGTTGGGGCGCTTTTTTTCGAGGGCCGGGCGTCGTTCCATGCCGACAGTATTCGGCATGCGTTTGTCAATTTCATCGTTTGCCTGGGAGGGCGTATGAACATTATCGATGCAGCATACCGAGTCGGTCACGATTCGCCCGGCGGCGTTGCCGCGCTGGCGCCACGCATGGGGATGAGCCAGGCGGTGCTGAACAGCAAGCTCAACCCGAATACGAAGACGCACATTCTGAGCATCGAGGAGATGATTCGGATGGAGCACCTCACCGGTCGCTTTGACATGCTGTTCGCGCATGCCGAGGCGCTCGGTTTCGTGGCGATCCCGGCGCCGGTGATCGGCGACGATGACGTCGATCTGGCCATGGCCAAGACCTGCGCCGAGTTCGGCGATTACCTGCGCACCGTTGGCGAGGCGCTCGGCGACAAGAAAGTGACGCCGAACGAGGCGAAGAAGCTGGAGAAGGAGCTGGTGGAGATGATCAACGCCGCCACGCACCTGCAGGCGCTGCTCGCGTCAAAGGCTCGCCGGGGCTGACCATGGCCGACATCATCGACAAGGCGAACGACCGCGCCGCGCTCGACCTGCAGCGCGCGCTCGCCGCCGCTGCCCGCGCGGCGCCACCGCTGCCCTATGTCGGCCAGTGCTACAACTGCGAGGCCTCGCTGCCGCCATCCATGCGCTTCTGCGACGGTGACTGCTGCCGCGATTACGAGAAGCGCCAGCGCGCGGAGGCAATGCGGTGAGGCCTGACCATTCGCTGCTGCGCGTGCATCGCTCCCTGGCGCTGAAACCGGTGCCGCAGGCGCTGCTGCGCCACCATGGCGGGCGCTTCGAGCTGCTCGACGCCGGTTCGCCGCGCCATCTGGCGCTGACGCGCAGCGCGGAGTGGTCGGCGCGCATCGCCGGGGTGTTCTCGCCGTCGGTGAGCTGGCCGGTGTTCGTGCGCGAGGTGGCGGCGTGAGCATCAAGCTGATGAATCTGGCGTGGGAGTCCGGCTATTCGATGGGCGTCAAGTTCGTCCTGGTGACGCTGTGCGACATGGCGAGCGACGAGGGGGTCTGTTACCCGTCGGTGGCGACCCTGGCGCGCAAGTGTTCGATGTCGGAGCGCACGATTCAGGGGCACATCAACGCGCTGGAATCCGACGGGGCGCTGTCGCGGAAATTTCGCTCGGGGACGAGCACGGTTTATTACATCTACCCCCGCAGATTTTGCACCCCCGCAGAATCTGCACCCCCGCAGAATCTGCACCCCACCCCCGCAGAACTTGCGGGGGTACCCCCGCAGAATCTGCACCCCACCCCCGCAGAATCTGCACCCAGAACCGTCAGTGAACCGTCAAGTGAACCGTCAGGTGAACCTGGTGGGGTGTCGGCAGAGGTCGGTGGGGAATTAAACGGCAGCGAAAAGCGTCAGCAGGATGAGCCATTGCCGTCGGCAAGCCCGGTGGATGACATCCGCCTCGGTGGGCTCTGTCGCCGCCTGCGGGTTTGCGGTGTCGATGCGGCACCGCACCTGCTGAAGCATCCGGACTGGCAGGCGCTGCTGGCGAAGCATTCGGACGAGGTGATCGTCGGGGCAGCCGAGCTTGCCCGGGATCGAAAGCCGAACGAGCGGCTGTCGCTCGGCTACCTGGTGCCGATGCTGAACCAGCCGCCGAAGCCGCCGCCGCGTGGGTCTCCGGTGGGTGGTCAGCGGCAGAGCAGGGCGGATCGGAATGCGGCGTTTTTCGAACAGTTGGGAGTCGGCAATGGGCGCGGTGGTGAGGCTTCGGGAGCTATCGACGGATCGGCAAGGCGAGTGGGTTGATCGGCTGTTCGGTCGCCTCTCGGCGATGTACGGCGCCCGCTTCGCCGATATGTGGGCGGGGCTGGATCTGGCGATGATCAAGGCCGCTTGGGCGGAAGACCTGGGCGATCTGGCGACCGATGAAATCGCCCGCGGGGTCGCGGCTTGCAAGCTGCGCGACTGGCCGCCGACGCTGCCGGAGTTTCTCGCGCTGTGCCGCCCGGCTCTCGATCCTGAGCAGGCGTTTTCCGAAGCGGTGCAGCAGATGGCGCTGCGCGACCAGGGCCGCGACCGGTGGAGCCATCCGGCGATCTTTTGGGCGGCGGCGACCATCGGGGACTTCGACTTGCGCAATGCAGCGTGGTCGGCGATCAAGCCGCGCTGGTCGCGCGTGCTGCAGGCGGAGTTGGCCAAGGGTGAGTGGCCGGAAGTGCCGCCGCGGATGCAGGCGCTGCCAGCGCCGGGGGCGACGGCAGCGAACCCGGCGCGCGTACGCGAATTGGTCGGCGGGGTGCTGAACAAGGCGACGAAGAACGGGGACAAGCAGTGGGCGCTGGATGTCGAGGCGGAGGCGAAGGCTGGCAAGAGCGTGCCGATGCTGATGCGCAGGTGGGCCGGCGAGGCGCTGGGCAGGGTGATCGAGCGTCACGCGCCGTCGCATCGTCCCGGCCATGCTGACCGGGCGGCCGGCGATGACAGCTTCGACCCGGCCGTCAAGGAAGACGATGCGGTGCCGCTATGAGCATCGTCGTCAGCAAGCAGACCAGCGACCAACTCACGCGCGTCATGGCCTTCTTCGGCATCGACGAGTACAACCGACCGCTCTTCCGCCGCGCCGCGGAATCCTGCGGCGTCGACGTGTTCGCCTCGTTCATCAACGCCATGGACACGGCCATCCAGCTCGACGGGCGCTTCGGCTGCGCGCAACGGATGCGGACCGCAATCAATGCAGGGAAGGGGGTCGGGCAATGAAGATCAGCGTCGAGATCAAGGGAGCGACCGCGCTACGCCTCGTGGCCAATGGGGCGAAGCAGATTCCTTTCGCCGTCAGCCGGGCGATCAACGAGGTGGCGAAGAAGGTTGTCGAGGCGGAATCGAAGCATATTGCCTCGGTATTCAAGGGGCCTACGCATCGCACGCTGAATGCCGTGAAGGTATTCAAGGGGGCGACGAAGGATCGCCTGGAGGCGGAGGTCGGGATCGACGACGGCCTCGGCCGTAAGACGGTCAAGTCGATGGGCAAGAAGGGTACGGTTCCGCCAGCCAAGTACCTTCTGCCGCAGATCGAAGGCGGCCCGCGCGTGCCAAAGCGCTTCGAGCTTGCGCTACAAGCCATCGGAGCGATGCCGAAGGGAATGCAGGCGGTGTTCGCGCAGCGCAGCAATGCGCTTGATCAGCACGGCAACCTTTCGGGTGCGAAGATCGTCCAGATTATCTCCTACTTCAGAACAACGAAGGCGGAAGGGTACGGCGGGAAGATGACCAAGGCCAGGAAAGAGAAGATGGCTAAGGGCGAGCTGAAAGGCATGAAGTGGGGCGTCGCCTACTTCCGTGGCGGGAAACAGGCTGGGCTTCCTGACGGCATCTGGGAGCGACACTACCCGAACGGTATGGCTGGAAAGTCATTCATCAGGCCGATCCTTATTTACATCGAAGGATCGAACTACGATCCACGCTTTCTTTTCCATGAGGTTGCGAAACAGAGCATCGATTCTGAGTGGCAACCAGCATTCGACAAGTGGGCGCGAATCGCTTTGGAGACCGCGCGATGAGCCGATGGGTAAACAAAAAATCGCTGCAAACCAAGGTACTCCCGGCCTTCCCGGGTACGGGTGATTAGGGCCTCCCTAATTCTCTAGTCACGAGGGTTTTACTAGGGGGTAATACTAGGTGAATCAACAGGATATCGCAGATCATCTGGACCTGAGCCAGGGGGCGGTGAGCCAGTGGATGGACCGGCTTGGGATCGATTACCGGAATGCGTCGATCGACGAGATCCGCGTCGCCTACATTCGCGAGCTGCGCGAGCAGGCGGCGGGCCGGCTGGCGGCTGGCGATCTGGATCTGGCTGAGGAGCGGGCGAAGCTGGCGCGGGCGCAGCGGGAGAAGATCGAGATGCAGAACGCCGTCACGCGCCGCGAGCTGGCGCCGGCGGCGCTGATCGAGGAGGTTCTGGCGAAGGCCGGGTCGAGGGTGGCCGGGATTCTGGACACGATCCCGGGCATGCTTAAGCGCCGGTGCGCGGCGCTGACGTCTGCGGATATCGACATGGTCGCCGTTGAGATTGCGCGGGCACGGAACATCGCCGCTGCGGTGTCGCTTGCCGACCTGCGCGACGAGGCGCCTGCGGAAGACGACGAGCAGCCCCTGGTGGCTGTCGAGGACTCGGAGGCCTGATGGACCTCTCCGAAATCCTCCACTTCGAGGGAGCCGCCGTCGCCGAGCACCTGGCGCGCGGCCTCTCGGCCTTCGGCGTTCCGGCGCCGATGAGCCTGCTGAAGTGGGCGGAGAAGCACTTCTACCTGTCGGCGGAGTCGTCCTACGTCGAACAGGAGTGGAAGGCGTGGCCGTTCCAGCGGGCGATCATGGCCTGCGTTTCGAACGACGACATCGAAGAGATCGACTGGCCGAAGGCGGCCCGCGTCGGAAACACCAAGATCATGCTCGCCGCCATCGGCTACTTCGCCGAGCACAAGCGGCGCAACCAGGCGATCTGGCAGCCGACAGACGACGACCGCGACGAGTTCGTCAAGACCGAGCTCGACCCGATGCTGCGCGACGTGGCGGCGATGCAGCGCGTGTTCCCTGCCTACCTGGCGCGGCACAAGGACAACACGCTGCAGCAGAAGAAGTTTCTCGGCTCCATGCTGCACCTGCGCGGCGGCAAGGCCGCGAAGAACTACCGCCGGATCTCGGTCGACGTGGCCTACATCGACGAGGCCGACGCCTTCGATAACGACATCGAGAAGGAAGGCGACCCGGTCGGTCTGGCTGCCAAGCGGATTGAGGGCGCCACCTTCCCGAAGCTCGTCGTCGGCAGCACGCCGAAGCTCAAGGGCTTTTCGCTGGTCGACACCCGCACGCAGCTTGCCGACGAGCGCTTCCAGTTCGTCATCCCGTGCCCGCACTGCGGCGAGCACCACCCGATTACCTGGGGCGGCAAGGACGACACGCACGGATTCAAGTGGCGGCGCGACGAGAATGGAGTCGATGACCCGGAGAGCGTCCGCCACCTCTGCCCGCACTGCGGCGCGCTGATCGCGCAGGGCGAATACCTCGCCGTCTGGGAGCGCGGCTTCTACGTCAACGAGGGCTGGACCATCCGCCTCGACGTCGACGAGAAAGACGACGCCGTCTTCAGCGACTACGCCACCGGCAACCGCCTGCGCGCGCCGCGGCACATCGCCTTCGTCAATGTCTGGACCGCCTACAGCCCGGCCGCCAGCTGGCCGAACATCGTCCGCGACTTCCTCGCCGCGCACGAAAAGGCACTCGCCGGCGACAATTCCAAGCTCAAGACCTGGACCAACACCACCCGCGGCCTGCCGTGGGAAGAGGCCATCGAGAAGAACGACGCCGACGAACTCAAGCACCGCGCCGAGCCCTACGCGCTCAAGACCGTGCCGATGGGCTGCCTGCTGCTGCTCGCATCCGTCGACACGCAGGACAACCGCCTCGAAGTCACCGTGCGCGGCTACGGGCGCGGCCTCGAAACCTGGACGGTCGACCACCAGATCCTCTACGGCAACCCCGGCGAAGACGACGTCTGGCAGGAACTCGAAGACGTCCTCTTCGGCATGGAATACCGCCACGCCAGCGGCCAGACCCTGCGCATCTTCGCTAGCGACATCGACACCGGCGGCCACTTCACCCAGGCCGTCTATGCCTTCGCCGAGAAACATGCCCGCCGCAAGGTCTTCGCCGTCAAGGGCGCCTCCGGTCGCGAGAAGCACATCAAGAACGGTGCCCAGCAGGTCGACCTCGACTGGCGCGGCCGGCGCAAGAAACGCGGCTTAACCCTCTGGCACGTTGGCACTAACCTCGCCAAAGATCTGCTCCACAGCCGCCTGCAGCTCACCAAGCCCGGCCCCGGCTACATGCACTTCAGCAACGAACTCACCGACGAATGGTTCAAGCAAATGGCCGGCGAAGCCCGCGCCGAGCGCAACGGGCAGGCCGGCCGCGAGTCTCGCTGGACGCCGCTCAGGAAGCGTGTCGAGGCTTGGGACTGCGCGCAGTACATCATCTGGCTAGAAACACACCTCGAACTCGCCCGCAAACCCGCCAAGTTCTGGGACGACCTCGAAGCCATCGTCCAGCCCGCTGTCGGCGACCTGTTCGCCGCGCCGCCGGCCCATGACGCACCGGCAGAAAAACCGAAAAGAACCGCCGCGCCCGCCGCACCGGCACCGGCGCCAAGACAACAACAAAACGCAGCCCTGGGGAGGTCATCGTGGAGCAGCAGACTATGACCAAAAGAACCGACGAAAGCATCTCCATTCAATACCTGCTCACCGCCGCGCTGGTCGGCGAGGCCGGGTTTCCCGAAGAGCAGGCATCCAAGATCGCCCTGCAGGTGCTCACCGGATTCAACAAGGCCGGCGTCGGCGGCGAGCGGCTTTACGTGCCGTGCACCGTTGTCGACCGGCGCGCCCGCGACTCCGCGATCCGCGCCGAGTTCAACGGGCGCAACCACGACGAGCTGGCGCGGAAGTGGGATATCAGCCGGGCGTCGGTGTATCGGATCGTCGCTCAGGCGGCGTAAGTTTTAACGCTTAGATCA
Organism: Rhodocyclaceae bacterium; assembly: GCA_024710925.1. GTDB lineage: Bacteria > Pseudomonadota > Gammaproteobacteria > Burkholderiales > Rhodocyclaceae > Proximibacter. The sequence continues at coordinate 17,543 of JANJTW010000120.1, forward strand.
GGCCGACGCCGCGTAGCGGCGGTCGCGCCTGCATCGCCGGGTTATGCCCGGCGCTTGATACGGAGAACGACATGGAGCATTTCAATAGATTGACACCCGCAGAAGCCGAGCGACTGGCGCTGCTGGCCGAAGAATGCGGCGAAGTGATACAGGCAATCGGCAAGGTGTTGCGCCACGGATTTGAAAGCACGCACCCTGACGGCGGCCCGACCAACCGTGAGGCGCTGGAGCGCGAGTGCGGCGACGTGTACCACGCGATTTGGCGATTGATAGGAGCCGGCGACATTGACGGTAACGGCATGTCGCAGCGGGCCGACGACAAGGCCAAGAGCGTCGTCCGCTACCTGCACCATCAAGGGCATAACGACAAGGTAAGCGGCGCCACGCGAGGCGCCTAGACAAGTGGCGCGGCGCTTCATGGCGTCGCGCCTTGACCGTGATGTTGGGCGGCAAACGCCCAGAGAGGAACTGAAATGCCGATTTACAACGTGCGTGCGTCATTCGAAGTAACGATGGTTGTCGTTGCAGACGATGAGGACGACGCATACCGCGTGGCACGCGAGGAAGCGCGAGAAGCCATCGATGACGAACGGCCAGAGCCGCAGATCGACCTGCGCGGCGAGGTGACTGGCGAGCAGCACCTGCGCGATGGCTGGTGCGCCGACTGCGTACCTTACGGCGGCGACGGCAATACGCGCTTGCGGGATCTTTTGCCGCCCAACTGCGAAGCTAAGCCGACTGGCGCCGTAGGCGACAGGTCGGCTTGAGCGGGTAGTTCGACGGCAAACGGATCAAAGAAGAGAGGACAGAAATGCACCACAAACTCGACACCGACAAGCAAGTGTTCTTCTACGAGCAGGACTTCTACGTCCTGTCGAATTTCTCGGCATTCACCCTGCAATGGCGCGGCCTGCGATTCGATACCTCAGAGGCCGCCTACCACTACGAGAAGTTCGTCGGCGGTGGCGTTCGTGCCGAGGCCATTGCGCGCAACATCCTGAACGCGCCGAGCGCCCATGTGGCGTTCAAGATGGCCGAGCGTAACAAAGACCTTCGCCGCCCCGATTGGGATGCCGTGAAGGTGGGGATCATGCGCGAGATTCTCCACGCCAAGGCCGACCAGCACGAATACGTGGCCCGCAAGCTGCTGGAAACCGGCGACCGCGAACTGATCGAGGACTCCTGGCGCGACGACGTGTGGGGCTGGGGGCCGAATCGCGACGGGCAAAACCTACTCGGGAAGTTGTGGATGGAGATCCGCGCCGAGCTGCGGGGTTTGCCGTCGAACGCAGCGCTGTGCGGGCCGCGCGAGGCGGCCAGCCATGGCAACGGCGCTTAAAGCGGTCCGCACGAGCAACGGGTTCGGCGGCGGGGAATTCGGAGAGAGGACGAAGCGATGAACGAGACACAACGGGCCTTAATGGAAGGCGCAAGGGTTGCGGCAAGCGACGAGTATTTCGGAGCACGCCCACAGATTGACACGACGGACCGGCGGCGGGTGTTCGAGGCCGGCTTTGACCGCGCGTGGAAGGAGATGCTCGCGACGCAGTGTGACTGCACGATCGTAAAGCACCCGGACGGCAGCGAGGATGTGCGCTGCGGCTCGGACCACATGATGCGCGCACTCAAGACGCCGAACTTGAATTCAACGACACCCTAATGTCGCGTTAACGCCGCGCCGTGTCGCTTAACAAGGCGGCGCGGCGCTGGCGGCCTTGCTGCGGCTGGTGCCGCTGAACGAAACGCGACACCCTTCGCCGTGAAAAGCGACACGCCACCCGGCGTGCTGCCTCGCTCAGAAATTCCGCTTTTCCCCTAAAAACGAACACCGCCATCCGGCAAGGTTGCGCCCAAGCAAAGCAACCACCGGAGAGGCGCATGTCCTGGTACTCGATCAACGCAGCAAAGAAGGCCGCCCCGCGGGCTGACGGCAAGACCGTCACCTCCGCCGAGGTGTTCATCTATGGCGACATCGGCGAGAGCTGGTACGGCGACACCGTCACCGCCGCCAACTTCGTCAAGGAATTCGCCGCGCTCGATGCCGACGAGATCACCGTCCGCATCAACAGCTACGGCGGCTCGGTCTCCGACGGCGTCGCCATCTACAACGCCATCAAGCGCCACCGCGCCAGCGTCACCGTCGCCGTCGACGGCGT
>JANJTW010000145.1 GCA_024710925.1 Rhodocyclaceae bacterium
ATCGTCATCAACTCCGACCCGTGCATCGCCTACCTGATGGAGGAGAACACGCTGCCGATGCAGGCGCTGGTCATCGCCCACGCCGCCTACGGCCACAACTCCTTCTTCAAGGGCAACCACCTGTTCAAGCAGTGGACCAGCGCCGACGCGATCGTCGACTACCTGGTCTTCGCGCGGAACTACATCGCGCAGTGCGAGGAGCGCCACGGCGAGGAGGCGGTCGAGCAGCTGATCGACGCCTGCCACGCGCTGATGAACCTCGGCGTCGACCGCTACAAGCGCTCGCCGCGGCTGTCGCTGGAGAAGGAAACGCTGCGCCAGAAGGAACGCGAGGCCTACCTGCAGGCGCAGGTGAACGACCTCTGGCGGACGCTGCCGCCGGCGCTGGCAAAGGAAGAGGCGCCCGCCGAGAAACGCTTCCCCGAGGAGCCCGAGGAGAACCTGCTCTACTTCATCGAGAAGAACGCGCCGCTGCTCGAACCCTGGCAGCGCGAGATCGTCCGCATCATCCGCAAGATCGGCCAGTACTTCTATCCGCAGCGGCAGACGCAGGTGATGAACGAGGGCTGGGCCTGCTTCTGGCACTACACGCTGCTCAACACGCTGTACGAGGACGGGCGGCTGTCGGATGGCTTCATGCTCGAATTCCTGCAGTCGCACACCAACGTCGTCTACCAGCCGCCGTACAACAGCAACTGGTACTCCGGCATCAACCCCTACGCGCTCGGCTTCGCAATGTGGCGCGACATCCGGCGCATCTGCGAGGACCCGAGCGACGAGGACCGCGAATGGTTCCCGGACATCGCCGGTTCCGACTGGCGGCAGACCTTCGATTTCGCGATGCGGAACTTCAAGGACGAGAGCTTCATCGCGCAATACCTGTCGCCGCGGCTGATGCGCGAGTTCCGCTTCTTCGCCGTGCTCGACGACGACCAGAAGAGCAAGCTGAAAATCGAGGCGATCCACGACGAGAGCGGCTATCGCCAGTTGCGCCGCCTGCTCTCCGACCAGTACAACCTCGGCAGCCGCGAGCCGAACATCCAGGTCTGGAACGTCGACTTCTCCGGCGACCGCTCGCTGACGCTGCGCCTCTTCGCCTACCAGCGGCGGCCGCTCGCCGAGTCGTACGAAGCGGTGCTCGACCATCTCGCCACGCTGTGGGGTTTCACCGTCCGCCTCGAAGGCCAGGACGAGAACGGCGAAGTCGTCCTGATCGACGAACGCAAGGCGGAGAAGCGGCGGCGCTAGCTGCCTGCGGCATCGGCGTCATCGCGGCGCCCGCCGTAGCGGGCGGTCAGTTCGGGGTCGGCCGACAGGCGCTTCCACAACGTCGTTCGCGAGATGCCGAGGCGGCGGGCCGCCTCCGCCTTGTTGCCGCCGGCCGCCTGCAGGGCCTGGGCGATCAGCGTCCGTTCCTCGTCGGCCGAAGCCGGCGGCGCATAGTAGCGCGTCAGCCGGTGCGTCGCGCCAGCCGGCACCGCCGGCATGCCGGCCGCGCTCCGCGCCAGTTCCGGCGGCAGGTGGTCAGGCAGGATCAGCGGCCCGTCCGACTGGACCACGGCGTATTCGAGCGCGTTGAACAGCTGGCGCGCATTGCCGGGCCAGTCGTACTCCTCGAGCAGGCGCAGGGTTTCCGCGGCAAGGCGCAGCTGGGCGCGCTCGTAGCGCTTCGCCAGGTTGCCGAGCAGCTTGCTGACCAGCAGCGGGATGTCTTCCTGCCGCTCGCGCAGCGCCGGCACGTGCAGCGGCAACACCCGCAGCCGGTAGTAGAGATCCTCGCGGAAGAGGCCCTGCCGGACCATCGCCGCAAGATCGCGGTGGGTGGCGGCAACGATGCGCACGTCGACCTTGCGCGGCGCGTTCTCGCCGACGCGGACGATCTCGCGCTCCTGCAGGACGCGCAGCAGCTTGACCTGCGTGCTCGGCGAAATCTCGCCGATCTCGTCGAGCAGCAGGGTGCCGCCGCTGGCCGCCTCGAAGCGGCCGACACGGGCGGCGGCGGCGCCGGAGAAGGCGCCGCGCGAATGGCCGAAGAGTTCCGCCTCCTGCAGGCTCTCCGGCAGCGCCGCGCAATGCACGGCGACGTAGGGACCGCTGGCGCGCGGCGAATTGTCGTGCAGCGCGCGCGCCGCCAGCTCCTTGCCGACGCCGCTCTCGCCGGTGATCAGCACGCTGGCGTCGCTCGCCGCGGCGCGCAGGATCTTCTGGTAGAGGTCCTGCATCGCCTGACTGCGCCCGGTCAGGCCGCCGAGCTGCCACTGTTCGCGTACCTCGGCCTCCAGCTCGATCTCGCGCGAGCAGTCGCGCAGGATGATTGCGCAGTGCACCCCCGCCCGGTTCTCCGGAATCAGCATCGCCCACATGCGCAGCGAGCGCTCCCGGCCGTCGGCACCGCGCAGGACGATGTCCTGCACCTTGCGGTCGGTGCCGGCGGCCGGCGTCAGCGAGCAGACGCCGCGCTGCTCGCAGCTGCGGGCGCAGGCCGAGCCCGGGAACAGCGAGGGACAGAGGCGCCCGACCAGGGTCGCGCCGTCCTGCTCGACCATCTGCGCCGCCGCCTGGTTGATCGCCAGGATGCGGCGTCCGGCATCGAGAAACAGCACGCCTTCCTCAAGCGCATCGAGAAAGCCCTCGTACATCGTCAGATCGGTCATCTGGAACATGGGGAAATTGCAGTCGGTTCAGGCTAGCACACGTTCAATCGAAACATCAACATGAACGTTCATTCTGAACATATTGTTCGCAAATGTCCACGCCAACAATAAAAACACAAATAAATCATTGCGTTGGTTTTATGGCACGCAAATCGCTTTATCGCTCTCGTCCGAGCGTTCAGACGCCGGCCATCCCGAATCAACAAAAGGACGAGAAATGAAACACAAGCTGCTGCTGATCCCCGCACTCCTGCTCTCGACGCTGGCCATCGCGCCGGCCCACGCGAAGCCGGCGACCTCACTGAAGGAGGTCGCGGTCGGCGACCGGCGCGTCGTCGAACTGACCAACGAAGGGGCCAGCGTCCTCAAGATCGTCGCCCGCACCGGCTACGACCGCGCCAGCGAATACGACCGGACCGACAACGGCATCGTCGAGATTCTCGTCGCGCCCGGCAAGTCGGCGCTGATCGACGGCCCCTACAACGTCTACGAACACACCGTCACGCCGAGCGTGCCGGACCCGGCGATGTACATCGGCGGCTCCTGAGCCTGCCGATGCGGCCGGGCGGCGCCCCCCTGACGCCGTCCGGCCACCCTCCCCGACCATCCCGAGAGGAACGAAAATGAAACGAACCGCCGCCCCCCTTGCCCTGCTCGCCTGCGCACTCACCGCCAGCGCCGCCGCCCACGCCGGCGCGGAGCGCGACGCCGACCCCGTGCGCGCCGCCTTCGCCCGCCTGCTCGACCACGCCCCGGCGCCGGCCGCCGCCCGCCCACCGGCCGCGGCCGACAACGATCCGCTGCACGCGCTGCTGCTGCGATCCCTGCCGCCGTCCGCCCACCACCGCCCCGCCGCACCGCCGGACCGGGTCGAACGGCTGGTCGCCAACGTGCCCGCTGACCCGCTCGCCGCCTCCTTCCAGCGCCTGCTCGACCACCAGCCGGCGGAGCCGGCCGCACTCGCCGCCACCGGCGCCGGCGACCCGCTGGCGGCGATGCTGGCGGCGCGCCTGTGGCTGCCACCGCAGGGCGGACCGGCAGCGGCCCGCTGACCGCGCGACGACGAAAACAGAACGGGGAATCCGGAGGAACCATGCTGCAACACATTGTCTGGACCGTCTCGCTGGCGCTGATGATGCTCGTCGGCTTCGGCTGGAGCTTCGCGCTGCTCCGATCGGGCATCCGCGAGGAAGAGTTCGCGCCGCTGCAAAAGCGCGCCTACCGCCTGCGCACCCGCTTCTTCTGGGGGCTGGTCGCGGTCTTCGGCGTGCCGATGGTCTACACGCTGATCGACCTGCCCTACGACGCGGTCCGGGTCGCCGAAGGCTCCGGCGCCGTGCAGGAGGTCCGCGCCACCGGCCACATGTGGCGCTGGGAACTCAGCGAGAACCGGCTGGAAGCCGGCCGGCCGGTCGTCTTCCGCGTCACCAGCGGCGACGTCAATCACGGTTTCGGCATCTACGACCCGGACATGAAGATCGTCGCGCAGACGCAGGCGATGCCCGGCGTCACCAACACCGTGCGCCACACCTTTACCCGCGCCGGCACCTACCGCGTGCTCTGCCTCGAATACTGCGGCCTCGCCCACCACGACATGACCGCCGAGTTCACCGTCGGCGAAAGGAGCTGACCCCATGGCCGACCATGGCTACACCGCCCCCCCCCGAACGCGGCGCGCACGCCGGCGTCGTCGCCTACCTGGCGACCAGCGCCGGCGTGCTGCTGCTGATGATGGTCTTCGGCCTGCTGATGCGGGCCGAGCAGGCCCGCTTCGTCTCGCTCGGCGCGCAATGGTTCTACCAGCTGATGACCCTGCACGGCGCCGGCATGGTCGGCATCGCCGGCATCGCCGGCGCCGCCATCATGTGGCATTTCCTCAACCAGTACGTCGCGCTGTCGGTGCGCATCCTGTACGCCAACCTCGCGCTCTTCGTCGCCGGCGTCGGGCTGGTCCTCGGCGCCGTGCTCGTCGGTGGCTTCCACGGCGGCTGGACCTTCCTCTATCCGCTGCCGAGCCACTCGCTCGGACTGTGGAGCGACGGCGCCGCCGCCGCCTTCCTCGCCGGCATGCTGGTCATCGGCACCGGCTTCCTGCTGCTGCAGCTCGACGTCGCGCGTGCCATCGTCGCCGGCTACGGCAGCTTCGCCCGCGCCCTCGGCTGGCCGCAGCTGTTCGGCCGCGACGACGGCCGGGCGCCGCCGCCGACCGTCGTCGCCAGCGCCATGGTGACAGTGGTCAACCTGATCGCCCTCGTCGTCGGCGCCAGCATCCTGGCGATGATGCTGGTCAACCTGTACTTCCCGGAGTTCCGGATCGACCCGATGCTGGCCAAGGCGATGATCTACTTCTTCGGCCACGTCTTCATCAACGCGACGATCTACATGGCGGTGATCGCCGTCTACGAAATCCTGCCGCGCTACACGCGGCGGCCGTGGAAGGCGAACCGGGTCTTCCTCGCCTCGTGGAACTGCTCGACGCTGATGGTGATGTTCATCTTCCCGCACCACCTGCTGATGGACTTCGCCTTCCCGAAGTGGATGCTGGTGATGGGCCACATCATCGGCTACCTGAACACCGTGCCGATCCTCGTCGTCACCGGCTACGGCGCGCTGACCCTGGTCTATCGCTCGGGCATCGCCTGGGACACCGGCTCGCGCCTGCTCTTCCTGTCGATGTTCGGCTGGGCCGCCGGCGCCATGCCGGCCTTCATCGACGGCACGATCCGCGTGAACTACGTGATGCACAACACGCTGTGGGTGCCGGGGCACTTCCACACCTACCTGCTGCTCGGCATGGTGGCCATGGCCTTCGGCTTCATGTACTACATCGCCAAGCCGTCGGCGAAAACGGCGGACGGTCTCGCCGATCGCGCCGCGTTCTGGGCCTACGTCGCCGGCTCGCTCGGCTTCGCGCTCGCCTTCCTCTACGCCGGCAAGGAGAGCGTCGCCCGCCGCTACGCCGAGCACCTGCCGGAATGGGTGCCCTACGACCGGATCGGCACGGCCTTCGCCGTCCTCATCGTCGCCGCCGCGCTGGTCTTCGCCGTCCGCTTCCTCGCCCGTCTCGCCCATGCGCGCGGCGACCAGGCGCGGGCCGGCGCGCCGCAGGGAGCGGCGGCATGATGTTCGGCCGGCGTGCGCTGGCAACGACGACGGCGTGCGCGCTGCTCGGCGGCGCCGTCCTCTGGTGGGGCAGCGACGGTTTCACCGCCTTCACCGCGGAAAGCGCCCGCCGCCGGGCGGTGCTGGCCGAGCCGCGGCCGCTGCCGGCGGTCGCCCTCGAAGACCAGGACGGGCGCCCCCTCGCCTTCGCCGACTACGCCGGCCGGCGGCTCGCCGTCGAGTTCATCTACACCCGCTGCGACACCGTCTGCTACAGCCTCGGCGCCGCCTTCCGGCAGATCGGCGAGCGCCTGCCCGGCGGCGACCCGGCGCTGCTCAGCATCAGCTTCGATCCGGCGCACGACGATCCGGCGCGGCTGCGCGAATACGGCGAACGCTTCGGTGCCGACGGCCAGCGCTGGCGCATCGCCCGGCCGCGCTCGGGCGACGACCTCGCCGCGCTGCTCGCCGCCTTCGGCGTCGTCGTCATCGCCGACGAAATCGGCGGCTTCGAACACAACGCGGCGATCCACCTCATCGGCGGCGACGGGCGCCTGCGACAGATCAGCGACCTCGACGCCGTCGACGCCTTCGTCGCCGGACTGGCGGACGACGCATGACGGCGCCCCCGCTCCGCAACCGGCGCCTCTGGTTAGCCGTCGCCGCCGTCTTCGCGCTGCTCGCGCTGCCGCCGGCGCGCGCCTGGCTGGAGGCGACGATGACGCGGCACATGCTGGTGCAGATGCCGCTGCTCGTCGGCCTCGGCTTCGCGCTCGGCCACCGGCTGCCGGCGCGGCTGCGCAACCGCCTGCTCGCACGGGCCGGCGGCCCACTCGCCTGCCTGACGGCGGCGAGCTTCGCCGCCACCTACTGGATGCTGCCGCGGGCACTCGACGCGGCGGCCGCCAGTGCCGCCGCCGACGCCGCCAAGTTCGTCACCCTGCCGCTGCTGATCGGCCTACCGACCGGCCTCGCCTGGCGGGCGCTGGGCGTCATCGGGCGCGGCTTCGTCTGGACCAACCTCGTCAGCATGCTGCTGTTCGCCGGCTGGCTGTACATCGCCGCCCCCGTCCGCGTCTGCAACAGCTATCTGCTCGACGACCAGGCGCAGGCGGGCTGGTGGATGATCCGCATCGCCGCCTTCATTTTCGCCGCCTGGTTCGCCGCGCTGTTCGCCGGCCGCCGGCGTGGCATGATGGCGATGCGCGGCCGGCGCCCGGCCGCGCCGCCGCGCCGCGCCGGCCTCCTGCCGGCCGCGATGCCGCCTTTCCGGATGCAGTGATCGACAGCATGGCCAAGAAATTCCCCCTCCACCCGAAGCACCCCGAGCGCATCTGCTGGGGCTGCGACAAGTACTGCCCGGCCGATGCGCTGCAGTGCGGCAACGGCTCCGGACGCACGCCGCATCCGGCCGAGCTGCTCGGCGACGACTGGTACGCATGGGGCGACTGGGGCATCGCGAGCGGCGACCAGGACGATCCGCCCGACCCGTCCGCGGGCGGTGCCGGCGAAACGCCGTCCTGAGCCGGCGGCGGCGATTGCCAGCGCCGGCCCGGCTCGGTTAAGGTCCGTCCCGTGACTCCCGCCACCGTTTCCCTGCTGCCGCGCTACCTCGCCCTCGCCTATGCGGCGCTGGTGGTCTATGCCAGCCTGCACCCGTTCGCCGGCTGGCGCGACCCGGGCCTCTCGCCGCTGACCTTCCTCGACGCCGGCTGGCCGCGCTGGTGGACGGCCTTCGACCTGGCCATCAACGTCCTCGTCTACGTCCCGCTCGGCTACCTGCTGACGCTGGCCCTCGGCCGGCAGGCGGGCAAGCTGCTGCCGGCGCTCGCCGGCGCGCTGCTGGCGGCGTTGCTGAGCTTCTGCCTGGAAGCGGCGCAGACCTGGCTGCCGACGCGCGTGCCGTCCAACCTCGACCTCTCGTGCAATGCCCTCGGCGGTCTGGTCGGCGCCATCGCCGCCTGGCGCGGCGGCACGCATGCGCTGACCTGGCTGGCGCACGTCGAACGGCGGGTCGTCGCGCCGGTGCCGCACGCCGAGTTCGGCCTGGTCGTGCTCGGCCTCTGGTTGCTGACGCAGCTGTCGCCGGAGACGCTGCTCTTCGGCGCCGGCGACTTCCGCCAGCTGCTCGGCCTGACGCCGGCGATCGCCTACGGCGCGCCGACCTTCTTCGCGCTGGAACTGGCGATCATCGCCTGCAACACGGTGGCCATCGGCCTGATCGCGCGCACGCTGCTCGCCGCGCGGCCGTCGCCGCTGGCCGTGCTGCTCGCCTTCTTCCTCTTCGCCCTGCTCGTGCGCACGCTGTCGGCGGCGCTGCTGGTCGGCCCGCGCGAGGCGATGGCCTGGCTGACGCCGGGCGCCGGCCTCGGCCTGACCATCGGCGGCGCGCTGCTGCTGCCGTGCCTGCTGGCGCCGGCGAACTGGCGCGTGGCGCTGGCCGGGCTGGCGCTGATGGCCGGCACCGTGCTGGTCAACCTGGCGCCGACCAACCCCTATTCGGTGGCGGCGCTCGCCGCCTGGCGACAGGGCCACTTCCTCAACTTCAACGGCCTGACGCGGCTGATCGCCAGCCTCTGGCCCTTCCTCGCACTGCCCTACCTGCTGCTGCTCGGGCGGCGGCTGTAGCGACGGCGATTTAAGGCCGGTTTAAGCGGCGGCCGGCATCGTGGCGGCCATCGACCACCCGCCCCCGACGCCATGACCCCGATCGCCGACTTCCTGAAAACCTCCCGCCTGTTCCTGCTCGGCGGCCTCGCCCTCGTGCCGCCGTGCGCCCTCGCCGCCGACGACGCCACCCTCACCGTCACACTGAGGAACGTGCGCGACGCCGGCGGCGCCGTGCGTGCCGGCCTCTACCGCGAACCGGCCACCTTCCGCAAGGAAGAGAAGGCGGTCGGGGTGACGCAGGCGCCCGCCATCCCCGGCGAGGTGACGCTCCGTTTCGCCGGCCTGCCGCCCGGCCGCTACGCGATCATGGCCTATCACGACGAGAACGGCGACGGCCAGCTGAATCGCCGCTTCGGCATGTTCCCGAGCGAGGGCTACGGCCTCTCCAACAACCCGCAGGTGTCCGGCCCGCCGGCCTTCGACGACAGCGCCTTCGAGGTCGCGGCACCGGCCACCGCCATCGCCATCGAGCTGCGCTACTGACGGCCGGCGCCGGTTTCGCGCGATAATGTCGCCTCCCCACGGAGGCGACCGATGAGCCACTTCAAGCACCACGTTTTCTTCTGCTGCAACCAGCGCGACCCCGGCGAAACCTGCTGCGCCGCGCGCGGCGCCGTCGAGGCGCAGACCTACGCCAAGGACCGCATCGCCCAGCTCGGCCTCAAGGGCAAGGGCAAGGTCCGCATCAACAAGGCCGGCTGCCTGGACCGCTGCGACGAAGGTCCGGTCCTCGTCGTCTACCCGGAAGCGGTCTGGTACACCTACATCGACAAGGACGACGTCGAGGAGATCATCCAGGAGCACCTGGTGCATGGCCGCGTCGTCGAACGCCTGAAGATCTGAACATGCGCGCCCCGGAAGAGAAGATCCTGATCGACGGCCCGGCCGGCCGGATCGAGACCCTGGTCGAGAACCCCGGCGCGGCGAAGGGCATCGCGCTGGTCTGCCACCCGCACCCGCTGTTCGGCGGCGCCAACACCAACAAGGTGGCGCACTCGCTGGCGCGCACCTTCGTCGCCATGGGCTACTGCGCCTTCCGCCCGAATTTCCGCGGCGTCGGCGAGAGCGAGGGCGTGCACGACGAGGGCCGCGGCGAGACCGAGGACATGCTGGCGGTGATCGAGGAAGCGAAGCGCCGCTGCGGCGACATCCCGGTCGTGCTCGCCGGCTTCTCGTTCGGCGGCTTCGTGCAGACGCGCGTGGCCAAGGCGCTGGCCGAGGCCGGCCACCCGATCCAGCGCATGGTGCTGGTCGGCACCGCCGCCGGCTTCGTCGAGGGCACGCGCAGCTACGACACCGAGGCCGTGCCCAACGACACCATCGTCATCCACGGCTCGGCCGACGAGACGGTGCCGCTGGCCAACGTGCTGAAGTGGGCGGAGCCGCTGGAGCTGCCGGTGGTCGTCGTCCCCGGCGCCGACCATTTCTTCCACCGCCGGCTGCACGTCATCCGCGAGATCATCACCCGCGCCTGGCGGCACTGAGGCGCCGTCCGTCACCGTGTCGAGTTCCTTTGCATCGCTGCCGCTGGTCGTCGACGGCCTGCGCAAGTCCTACGCCGGCACCGAGGTCGTCGCCGGCCTGTCGTTTTCGGTAGCGCCGGGCACCTGCTTCGGCCTGCTCGGCCCGAACGGCGCCGGCAAGACGACGACGCTGCGCTGCTGCCTCGGCCTGACCGCGCCGGACGGCGGCAGCATCCGGCTGGCCGGGCTGCCGGTGCCGGCGGACGCCGCCGAGGCGCGCCGCCGCGTCGGCGTCGTCGCCCAGGCCGACGCGCTCGACCCGGACTTCACCGTCGCCGAGAACCTGCTCGTCTATGGCCGCTACTTCGGCCTGCCGGAGGCGACGATCCGCGCCCGCATCCCGGAACTACTCGACTTCGCCGGCCTCGCCGGCAAGGCCGACGCGCGCGTGCCGGCGCTGTCCGGCGGCATGAAGCGGCGCCTCACCTTGGCCCGGGCGCTGGTGAACGACCCGGACATCGTCTTCCTCGACGAGCCGACCACCGGCCTCGACCCGCAGGCCCGGCACCTGATCTGGGAGCGGCTGAAGGCGCTCTTGGCGCGCGGCAAGACGATCGTGCTGACGACGCACTTCATGGACGAAGCCGAGCGCCTGTGTTCGCGGCTGATGGTCATCGACCACGGCCGCACCGTCGCCGAGGGCGCGCCGCGCGAACTGATCCGGCGCGAGATCGAGCCAGCGGTGGTCGAGGTGTTCGCCGAATTCGCCGAGACCGGAGAAGCGCCTGCGGTCGCGGACTGGGCCCGGGCGCACGAGAACCTCGCCGAACGCATCGAGATCGTCGGCGAAACGGCGTTCTTCTACTGCTGCGACGCCAATCCGCTGCAGGCCGCGCTCGCCGACGAACCGGGGCTGGCCTACGTGCACCGCGCGGCCAACCTCGAAGACGTCTTCCTCAAGCTCACCGGCCGCGACCTGCGCGACTGAACCGCAAGCGAACGCCCGCGATGAACGCCCACGTCAGCCTCGCCTTCCCCCGTCCCGGCCGCCTGTGGTGGCCGGTCTGGCAGCGCAACGCGCTGGTCTGGAAGAAGCTCGCGTGGACGTCCGTCCTCGGCAACCTCGCCGACCCGCTGATCTACATGCTCGGCCTCGGCTACGGGCTGGGGTCGCTGCTGCCGGCGGTCGACGGCGTGCCCTACATCCTGTTTCTTGCCGCCGGCACGGTGTGCGCCTCGACGATGAACACGGCGAGCTTCGAGGCGCTCTACTCGGCCTTCTCGCGGATGCACGTGCAGAAGACCTGGGAGGCGATCCTGAACACGCCGGCGCGCCTCGACGACGTGCTCTTCGGCGAGCTGGCCTGGGCGGCGACGAAGAGCCTGCTCTCCGGCGCCGCCATCCTGCTGGTCATGCTCGGCCTCGGCCTGATCCAGTCACCGCTGGCGCTCGCCGTGCTGCCGGTGATCCTGCTCACCGGCCTTGTCTTCGCCGCGCTCGGGCTGATCGTCAACGCGCTGGCGCCATCCTACGACTTCTTCATGTACTACTTCACGCTGGTCATCACGCCGATGCTGCTGCTCTCCGGCGTCTTCTTCCCGGCGGCGCAGCTGCCCGGCGCGCTGCAGGCGGTGGCCGGACAGCTGCCGCTGGCGCACGCGGTGGCGCTGGCGCGACCGCTGCTGCTCGGTGAACTGCCCGCCGCCGTCGGCCTGCACGTGGCGGCGCTCGCCGCCACCGGCGCCGTCGCCTTCTGGATCGCCGCCATCCTGACCCGGCGCCGGCTGCTGCGCTGACCCCGGCGGCACGGCCACGGGCGCCCCGGCGGCGGCGATCGGCTAATATCGGGGCTATGCCGAACCGCCATCCTTCCGACACCTGCCGCGCGCCGCCGCGCCACCGCTGACATGGAACAGGTCAACGCGCTGCTGCTGCTTGCCGGCATCCTCCTCTTCATCGGCGTGCTTGCCACGACGCTGTCGGCGCGCCTCGGCCTGCCGCTGCTGCTGATCTTCCTCGTCGTCGGCATGCTCGCCGGCGAGGACGGCCCCGGCGGCATCGTCTTCGACAACTTCGGCACCGCCTTCTTCGTCGGCAACCTGGCGCTGGCCATCATCCTGCTCGACGGCGGCCTGCGCACCAACATCGCCACCTTCCGCGTCGCGCTGTGGCCGGCAACGGTGCTCGCCACCTGGGGCGTCATCGGCACCGCCGCGCTGCTCGGCGCCTTCTGCACCTGGCTGCTCGGCGTCGACTGGCGCTACGGCCTGCTGATGGGGTCGATCGTCGGCTCGACCGACGCCGCCGCCGTCTTCAACCTGCTCCGGCACAGCGGCGTGCGCCTGAACGAGCGCGTCGGCGCGACGCTGGAGATCGAATCCGGCGCCAACGATCCGATGGCCATCCTGCTCGTCACCGTGCTCGTCGGCGTCCTCGCCGGCACCGGCGCGACGACGCCGTGGGAACTGCTCGGCCAGTTCGTCATGCAGTTCGGCATCGGCACCGTCGCCGGCCTCCTCGCCGGCCGCCTGTTCGGCGAGCTGCTGCGCCGCGTGCGCCTCGCCGAGGGACTCTACGCGCTGCTCATCGCCTCCGGCGGGCTGGCCGTCTTCGCCCTGACCAACCAGCTCGGCGGCAGCGGTTTCCTCGCCATCTACCTGGTCGGCATCATCGTCGGCAACCGGCGCTCGCGCGCCACCTCGCACGTGCTGCGCGTGATGGACGGCATCGCCTGGCTGGCGCAGGCCAGCATGTTCCTGCTGCTCGGCCTGCTGGTGACGCCGACGCACCTCGTCGAGCACATCTGGGAAGCGCTCGCCGTCGCGCTGTTCCTGACCTTCGTCGCCCGGCCGCTGGTGGTGGCGATGACGCTGAAGCCGATGCGCTTCGCCAACCGCGAAATCGCCTACGTCTCCTGGGTCGGCCTGCGCGGCGCAGTGCCCGTCGTCCTCGCCGTCTTCCCGGTGATGGCCGGCGTGCCCGGCTCGGGACTGCTCTTCGACGTCACTTTCGCGGTCGTGCTCTTCTCGCTGCTGGTGCAGGGCGCCACCGTACCCTGGGCGGCGCGGCGCCTGAAGGTGGAGGTTCCGGACAGCGGCGAGCCGCTCGAATCGAAGGAAGTCTGGATCGGGCGCGAGACGGTGCTGGCGCTGGTCGCCTTCCGCGTCGAGGCGCAGTCGCTGGCGGTCGGCACGCCGCCGGCCGAGCTCACCGACCTGCGCGGCCGCCAGGTGCGCTGCGCGGCGCTGGTGCGCCACGAGCGGCCGCTGCTGGCGCCGAGCGCGACGCCGCTGGCGGCCGGCGACATCGTCTGGCTGCTCGCCTCGCCGGAACAGGTCGCGCACCTGACCTCGCTGTTCGGCCGGCAGGAGCAGAGCGGCCATCTGGCGGTGCGCAACTTCTTCGGCGAATTCGTGCTCGACGCCGCTTCGTCGGCGGCCGCCCTCGACGCCACCTACGGCCTCGACCTCGCTCCGGCCGAGAGCTCCGGCAGCGTCGGCGAATTGCTGGCGGCACGCCTCGGTCGCCGGCCGGTGGTCGGCGACCGCATCGGCATCGGCAACGTCGAGCTGACCGTGCGCGCCGTCACCGCCGGCCGCATCGCCTCGGTCGGCCTGAAGATGTCGAAGCACGGATGACGCCCGCAACTCATCGACCCAGGAGGAAAACCGTGACCCCGCTCGCCCGCATCCTCGCCGCCACCGACCTGTCGGCGCCGGCCCGCCACGCCGTGGACCGCGGCTTCCGCCTCGCCGCCGAGCACGGCGCCCGCTATACCGTCGTGCATGCTCTCGAACTCGGCCTGATCGACAACCTGCAGGGGCTGCTCGGCGAGGACACGGCGGCATTGCGCCAGCATCTCGAAGCGCAGGCCCGCGCGACGCTGGCGCAGCAGGTCGACGATCCGGCGCGCCACCGCGGCGTGGCGGCAGTCGCGCAGGTGCTTGCCGCAACGCCGCTCGACGCCATCCGGCAGGCGGCGGCGAGCGACGACGCCGAACTGCTGGTCCTCGGCGCCCGCGGCGAATCCTTCCTGCGCCACGCGCTGCTCGGCTCGACCGCCTCGCGGCTGCTGCGCAAGATGGCCGGGCGGCCGCTGCTGGTGGTCAAGCAGCCGCCGCACGAGCCCTACCGCCGCCTGCTCGTGCCGGTCGACTTCTCGCCCGCCTCGGCGCGCGCGCTGGCCTTCGCCCGCCGGCTGGCGCCGACCGCCGACCTCGTCCTGCTGCACGCCTTCGAACTGCCCTTCGAAGGCAAGCTGGCCTACGCCGGCGTCGAGGCGGACGTCATCGCGCACCTGCTGCGCAAGCTGCGCGAGGAATGCCGGCTGCGCCTGCACAGGCTGGCCGACGAGGCCGGCCTGGCGGCGATCGACTATTCCGGCCAGCTGCTGCACGGCGACCCGTCGCAGCAGATCGTCGCCCAGGAGCAGGAGCAGGACTGCGACCTGATCGTCATCGGCAAGCACGGTGCCGGACTGGCCGAGGAACTCCTGCTCGGCAGCGTCACCAAGCACGTGCTCGCCGAATCGCAGGGCGACGTTCTGGTCGTGTGAACGGCAGCGGCGGCCGCAGCAGTCACACGCCGTCACACGCCGCCGGTTGAAATGGCCGGCCGACGGCAGGACAATGCGGGTTTTCCGCGCCCGCCCGCCATGTCCGCGACGCCGCTCCTCGTCCTCACCAACTGTCCCGACGCCGACTGCGCCGAGGCCATCGCCACCGCGCTGGTCGAGGCCGGGCTGGCCGCCTGCGTGAACATCCTGGCGCCGGCGCGCTCGGTGTACCGCTGGCAGGGCGCCGTCGAGCGGGCAGACGAGGTGCCGCTGCTGATCAAGACGACGGCGGCGCGCTACGCGGCGCTGGAAGCGGCGATCCGCGCCCGCCACCCCTACGAACTTCCGGAAATCGTCGCGGTCCCCATCGACAGGGGCCTGCCAGCCTACCTGCGCTGGCTGGCCGACGAAACCGGCGAGCCTGCCGGACGCGTCGCTCCCGACCTCCCCGGCACCCATTGATCCGCGAGCCCATCCCGATGCTCTTCCGCTGGCTGCTTCCTCTCTTCCTTTTCCTTTCCGCGCTCGCGCACGGCGAGGAATTCCTCGACCCGATGGTCGCCTTCAAGCCGACGGCGAAGGCGGTGGACGGGCAGACCGCCGAGGTCCGCTTCGTCATCGCCAAGGGCTACTACCTGTACCGCGACAAGTTCCGCTTCCGCGCGCAGCCCGAGGCGGTCGCCCTCGGTGCGCCGCAGTTCGCGCCGGGCAAGATGAAGAAGGACGACCTGTTCGGCGAGGTCGAGGTCTATTTCAAGGAGGCGGTGATCCGCGTGCCGGTCGAGCGCATGAGTTCCGGCCCGCTGCCGCTGACGCTGGCCGTCACCTCGCAGGGCTGCGCCGACGGCGGCATCTGCTACCCGCCGCAGGTGCAGACGGTGAGCCTGACGCTGCCCGACCCGGCGACGACGCCGGCGGCGGCGCCGATGAACGTCGACACCGGCAGCAGCAGCGACGAAAGCGGCCGGATCGCGCAGCTGCTCAAGGACGCCAGCTTCTGGGGGGTGGTCGCCAGCTTCTTCGGCTTCGGCCTGCTGCTGTCGCTGACGCCCTGCGTTTTCCCGATGATCCCGATCCTCTCCGGCATCATCGTCGGCAGCGGCGGCAGGGACGGGCGGCCGATCTCGCACGGCCGCGCCTTCGCGCTGTCGCTCGCCTACGTGCTCGGCATGGCCGTCACCTACGCCGCCGCCGGTGTCGCCGCCGGCATGACCGGCACGCTGCTGTCGGCGGCGCTGCAGAACGCCTGGGTGCTCGGTGGCTTCGCGCTGGTCTTCGTCGCGCTGTCGTTCTCGATGTTCGGCTTCTACGAACTGCAGCTGCCAACCTTCCTGCAGAGCAAGATGAGCGAGGAGGCCAGCCACCTCAAGGGCGGCTCGCTGACCGGCGTCACCGCCATGGGCGCACTCTCGGCGCTGATCGTCGGCCCCTGCGTCGCCGCGCCGCTGGCCGGCGCGCTGCTCTACATCGGCCAGACCGGCGACGCCGTGCTCGGCGGCGTCGCGCTGTTCACGATGGCGCTCGGCATGGGCGTGCCGCTGCTCGTCGTCGGCGCCACCGCGAAGAGCGCGCTGCCGCACAGCGGCCCGTGGATGGAGGCGGTGAAGAAGGCCTTCGGCGTCATCCTGCTGGCCACCGCCGTCTGGCTGGTCTCGCCGGTGCTCCCGGTCGCCGTGCAGTTGCTGGCCTGGGCGCTGCTGCTGATCGTGCCGGCGATCTACATGCACGCCTTCGACCCGCTGCCGGCGCACGCCCGCGGCTGGCACAAGTTCTGGAAGGGCATCGGCATCGCCATGGCCGTCGCCGGCGCGGCGATGCTGATCGGCGCGCTGTCCGGCGCCAAGGACCCGCTGCAGCCGCTGGCCGGCCTGCGCGGCGGCGGCACGGCGGAAACGAAGCACCTCGCCTTCGAGCGCGTGAAGACGCTGGCCGAGCTGGAGGAGCGCATCCGCAGCGCCGGCCGGCCGGTGATGCTCGACTTCTACGCCGACTGGTGCGTCTCGTGCAAGGAAATGGAGCGCTTCACCTTCAGCGATGAACGCGTCCGGCAGAAGCTGGCGAACACGCTGCTCTTGCAGGCCGACGTCACCGCCAACTCGGACGACGACAAGGCGCTGCTGAAGCGCTTCAACCTGTTCGGGCCGCCCGGCATCATCTTCTTCGACCGCGCCGGCCGCGAGGTCGCCGGCGTGCGCGTCGTCGGCTTCCAGAACGCCGACGCCTTCCTGCAGACCCTGAACCGCGCCGGCTGAAACGCGAAGCGCCGGCAGAATCTCAAAAAATTATCTGGCGCTACACAATGCCACTTCATCGGGCGATACCGTGCTGTCGGAAGCTAACTCGGCGGCAGACCCGATAATGCAAAATGCAACCAGCGAGAGCCGAGCTCCAGAGATTGAGGCCGGCAGATCGCCGTCTCTATTCTGAAGATACGGGGTTCATGAAAAAAAGCCTCACCGCATACATGGCGCGGCGAGGCTTTCTTCGCAAAGCCGGGTGCGGATTCCGCACCCGCTGCGAATCACTTACGCGTAATAATAATCGTCGAAAGTGGGCTGCGGCGTGTCATACGGAACCCAGTTGCCATACTGCGACATCTGGATACTCGCTGCAGCGGTACCGTAGACACCGATCAGTTCAATGGCAATGTCTGCGCTGTTGTCGCCATCTTGATCGGCAAAAACGTAGGTCTTGTTGCCTTCGGCGGCAGCAACGTACACGTTGACGTTCGTACCGGCCTCGGCAAATTTTGTCTCTGCCGCTGTCAGCAGAGCATCATAGGTTGCGAGCTGCTCGCCAGTCCCGTAGGAATGACGAGCGAGACTGACAGCGATGTCATCGAAGTTGATCCAGTCTTCCTTGATCTTGAAGTCCGTGATCTTGTCGACCGCCAACGCGCCCTCGTAAGTGCCATCGGAATAGCCGAACGAGAACCCGTCCTTGCCGGCACCGCCGGTCAGTGCATCAGCACCGGTTCCACCAACCAAGACATCGTTGCCAGCACCACCGTCGAGGATATCGTCCCCAGCACCGCCATTGATAGTATCGATTCCGGCACCACCCAGCAGCTTGTCGTTGCCAGCATTGCCGTAGAGCCGATCATCACCGGCCCCGCCATCGAGCGAGTCGTTGCCGTATCCGCCCGCCATGTAATCATCACCGGCGCCGCCCAGCATGACATCAGAATGGTCAGTACCGTCATCAGTCGTGGTATTGCTATCACCGTAGATCTGGTCGTTTCCATTGCCGCCATCAAGCGTATCCTTGCCCTCCGCGCCGACAAGATAATCGTTACCCTCGCCGCCGGTCAGCGTGTCGTTACCCGCACCGCCGTGCACAAAGTCGTGCCCGGTGCCGCCGGTCAGCTTGTCGACGCCGGAACCGCCATACAACCTGTCATTGCCGACACCACCATCCAAGGTGTCATCGTCATCACCGCCGTTCATATAATCGTCACCAGCATCGCCGGTCAGTGTGTCGTTGCCAGCGTCACCATAGAGATGGTCTGCCCCCTCCCCACCGGACAGCGTGTCCTTCCCGTCACCGCCGTACAAATCGTCGCTACCGGCGTTACCTGTCAACTTGTCGTCTCCGGCCTCGCCATCGAGGTAATCGTCCCCCTTACCGCCGGTAACGGTATCATTGCCCGCCCCCGCTTCGATGAAGCCTCCAAAATCACCGGTGACGGCGATGGTATCGTTACCGCTCAGCAGCGCCTGGCGCAAGGCATCGATATAGTCGCCGGGATCCGTTCCTTCGGCGAGGTTGTCCGTTTCCGCCTGCAGGGCCGTTTGCAGCGCGGTAATGGTCGCCCCCGTCAAGGCCGCGGTGGACATGAAAGAGTCCTCGGACGAAGAGGTATAGTCCGCATAGGTATAGCCGCCTGAAGATCCCTGGCCCGGAGCAAACCAGGTTTCCTTGCTGCTGTAGCTCAGGCTGTCGATCTGCCCGGACAGTGAAAAATCATCGTTGACGGTGAATCCGGCCTTGCTGGTCAGGGCAACAGCGAGGGCTTCGCTGCTAGAACCCACACCGTATCCGATATCACTGTATTGATACTTGGAGGAATCCTTGTAGGACAGGCTGTTGATCTGGACGGAACTCGCCTGCCATTCACCTTGATCGAAATTTGCGGCACCGGCAAAGGCCATCGAAAAACTTCCCGAGTTGGTCCCCGACCCATAGTGGTTCGTACCGCTATCGCTCCAGGTTTCCGATTCGTTGATCTTGGTCATCGTCAGCGCAGCGCCATCGCCCTGCGTAACATCGAAGCTGCTGAAGGTCGCCGACTCGGTTTCGCCTTCGCTGTAGGTATTTGAAGCACCCGGATAGTCTTCTTTCGACGACTCCTTCTCGGTCAGCGTATAGCCGGTAGCCTGGTTGCCGGAAAGCGTTAGTTTTTCGTTGGCCGATTCGGTTTCCACAGCCGGATCGGCCGGGCCATCGGCCTTGGTGAAGACGCGGGTGATCGACGTGGCAGCCTTGGTAACGGTGTCGACATACGCACCTCCGTCATATGACTCGCCCTCTTCCTTGTCTGTGAAGGTGGCCCGGCCGTCGGCCCTATCCAAAGCATCCTGGGCCAGCTCTCGCGCATCAGAAACGATGCCCTCACCGATGTTCAGGATGGAATCCTCAAAATACGGGACGTAGTCTTGTCCATCCCAGTAATAATTCACTTCGCCCGTAAACTGTTCGACGAGCTGCTGAACAAGATTGTCAGTATCCGATGTCTTTACAATTGCCATTTTCGATCCCCATTTTTGCTTAATGAAATGACTGCACAAAACAGCAAAGGCTGAGTCTACCCGAAGAAAAGCAACCGGCATAGACCAAAAAGATACGACGATCGGTTATTTGTAGTTAATGAGGATATTCATCCTCACGACTGCTCGGCAAAATTGATACTGTTGCGATCACGACAACCCCAATCAAAACAGTACGTTCCACGGTTGAGCGTTTGGCAGAAAACGGCCGCTTTTCAGGCCAGCGGTAATATACCGCCGGGGCCGACAAAGCCATGTAACTGTTCAGCGCACACCCGGCTCGAGCCAAGCATTGATCGTGCGCAATTCGCTGACCACATCCCCTCCGGCCGACACCACCAAACCGATCCGTGCGCTCAGATAGCGATAGCGCGCCAGGCCGAGATCCCGCAGCACCGTTATCCGCTTTTCCTCGGCATTCAAAACATCGAGAGTCGTCCGTGTTCCCGCCTGGACCCCTTTCCGGGACGCTCGTACCGCCTGCTCGGCAGAGTGCAACGCCTGTTCCAGCGCACGAATCTCTGCAATGCCTTCAGTCACCCCCTGAAAGTGACTGCGGATCCTTACTCTTAGCTGGCGTCGCGCCGCCTCCAGTTCGTAGCGCGCTTTGAGCAGCAACTGGCGCGCCTCAGCGATCGCGGCGCCGATCTGACCGCTCGAAAAAAGAGGAATTGTTACCTGTACGCCGACCTGTGTGTTGTCGTAAATGGTGTTCTGGGCCGTGACCATGTCGTTTTCCGTACGGCTGCGCTGCGCTACCAGGTCAACCGTCGGCAAGTGTCCCGCCTGGGCGATCTGCACTTCTCGTTCGGCAACGACAACCTGAGCCGCAAGTCGACGCAAGTCGGGGCTATTACTCTCGGCAAGTTGCAGCCACTCATCAAGCGTCTCAGGATCCGGTGCAAGCAGCTGAACCCGTTCAGGAGAAAGGACGGCAACAGCGTCCAGAGGCCGATTGACTAATGTCTGCAGCTGCTCCAGTGCGGCCACACTTTGCTCGCGTGCCATGATCTCCTGAACCACAGTGAAATCATGTCGAGCCCTGGCTTCATCGACTTCAACCCGCGTCCCCTCTCCTGACTGCAAGGCCCGCGTTGCGGCATGCATTTGTGCTGCTAGCGCGTCCTTTTGTGCCTGTACACGAGCCAGCCCGTCCCTCGTCGCAAGCACCTGAAAGTAAGCTTCGGCCAGATTCAGCACCAGATCCTGCCGCCCTACCGCTTCAGTAGCGTCCGCCGTATCGACCTTTGCCTGGGCCTGCAGATAGGCAGCCACGTTTGCCATCCTGAACAGCGGTTGCCGTAAGCTCAGGGTCAGCGCGGAACTGCGGTAATCAGGATTGTGTTCAGTTAAAGTCCGCTCGCGCCCGGCAAGCAGCAGTGTTCTTTCACTGCGCGTATCGTTGGCAAAACGGGTTCCACTTACGGAAAGCTGGGGAAGCAGTTGCGCACCAACGCGCGGCAGCGCTTCCCGAACGGCCTGGCTGGCAGCCTTGACCGATTGAAACGTTGCATCATGCTCCAGCGCAGCCTGATATGCGCTCCACAAGTCAATGGATTGAACTGGTTGGCTGAGGCACACGGCTGCAAGGACGATTGCGACGCGGGCAACTTCGAACTTTTTCACCGCATTCGGCACGTTATTCTTCCTTCATCGAGGTTGAAAAACGGCGAACCAGCGGATGGAGGAGATAAGTCAGCAGGCTGCGTGACCCCGTCTTGATGACGACTTCGGCGGACATGCCGGGCTGCAGCGAACGACGGCCCAGCGTTCTCAAACCTTCCGGCGCAACTGAAACGCGGGCCAGATAGTAAGGCCCGGTTTGCTGCATCGGCGGCGTTCCCGGAGGATCAGTCAGGAGATCCTGCGAGACGGAATCAACCCGCCCCGCTACAACCAATTGCGGCGAATGCGCAAAGGCCGTGAAACGAATGTCGACAGGGTCTCCGGCGCGTATCCGGTCGATATGCCGAGGAGAAATCCTGGTTTCGACAAGCAGCGGCTCCCCCTGGGGTACGATATCCATCAGCCTTTGCCCCGGCTGGATCACTGCTCCAACCGTCTGCACGGACAACCCGACGACCTGCCCATCAACCGGAGCAGCAATCTCGGTCCGTTTCAGCTCATCACTGGCCGCCTTGAATCTTTCCATCGCAGCCTGCGCCTCACGGCGAGTATCCGCAAGTCGTCCGCTAACATCCGTGTTGAATTGCTGGCGACGTTGCAGCGCACGCTGCCGCAATTCAGCAATATTGCGCTGTGCCCGTACCAGCGTTCCCTGCGTTTCCGCCAGACTGCCAACCATCTCGGACTGCCGTCGCTCAAGATCCAGCAGCCGGACGCGGGGAGCATATCCCTCGGCGACAAGGTCGCGGATACCGACTAGTTCCTCCTCCAGCAATGCGCGTTGGTTTTTCCGGCTTTCGATGAGCTGAACATAGCCTTCGATTTGCGCCTGAAGTCCGGCTATTGTTTCTTCAATCGAGGCCAGTTCCGCCTGCAACGCAGCCCTGCGCGATTCGAATAGCCTCGTCTGATTTTCCTTCAGGTCGCGAACGAATGGGTCGCCTTCCATCCGCTCCAGATCAGCATGAAAACTGATTGCCCGTCTTTCTGCCTGTTCCGCAAGCAGCCGGCTTTCTTCTGCACGAGCGCCGAGGTATTGCTGTCGAACGGCTTCATAGCCTGCACGAGCAATGGATTCGTCGACATTTAACAGTATGTCTCCCTGCCGTACAAAACCGCCCTCCCGGACATGAACCGCTCGAACGATGCCACCACTGAAATGTTGAACCGTCTTGCGTTTTGTATCGATCGCAACGGTTCCCGTAGTCGGCACCCCTTCATCGAGCGGAGCCAAGGCGGCCCACAGCAAAAAAACGATGATGGCAAGAAGCAATACGCGCAAACTGAGCTTCTGGATACGATCCTCGGTGGCAATCATTTGCCCGTCGCACTCAGTCTGATCATTCAACGCACCATTTTTTGACATATCAACAACACTCCGCCGTTTCATCCGGAATTCTGGTTTGCCGACCTTGGCGGGCCGCCAACAATGCTTCCGGAGCCCCGGAAAATGCGAGCGCCCCTGCCTGAACCAGGAGAATCCTGTCCGCCAGCGCAAGAAGATCGGAACGATGGGAAACAACAACGACGCACTTGCCTGCCGCCTTCAGATGGCGAAGGGCCATGGCCAACGCCTTGTTTCCGGCATCGTCGAGGTTGGAGTTCGGCTCATCGAGAACAATCAGGTCCGGATCTCCGTACAGAGCACGAGCCAATGCAATACGCTGACGCAAGCCACCGGAAAGTCTGGAACCGGCATTCCCGATTTTTGTGTCGTAGCCGTCCGGCAACCGGAGGATGATCTCGTGCAAGTGAGCCGCTCTTGCAGCGCGAATCACTTCCGCTGCCTGCACCTCGCCGAAGCGTGCGATGTTGGCAGCGATGCTGCCATCAAACAACTCAACGTCCTGTGGCACATAGCCCAAGCGCCGCCCCAGGAAATGCGGATCGAAATCGGCACGCATGCTCCCGTCAACATGTACATCGCCATCAATCTCCGGCCACACGTTGGCGATAATACGGGCAAGGGTTGATTTTCCGGATCCGGAGGGGCCGACAATCACCGTCACCTGCCCAGATTCAAAGCGCAAACTCAGCGGGGCAAGTATCCGATGCCGGCGCCCCGGGGTCCATGCAGCAACATTTGTTAGGGTAAGGGTTCCAATGTGATCAATTCGCTTCACACTAACAGTGCTGTCAGAAAAATCGGCCAGCAGACGCTCAAGTCGCTCAAAGCAGGCACGGGCAGATAAGAAGCTCCGCCACGATCCGACAAATGTTTCGATCGGCTGCAGGGTTCGGACAATCAACATGTTGCCGACGATCATGCTACCTACGCTCAACTGATCATGAATCACCAGCAATGCACCAAGGCCGAGAGAGAGCGACTGAAACGAATAGCGGAAGAACTTCGTGACAGCGCCCGACTGATTCGCCATCCGTTGTAATTTCATCGACCATTCGCGATGGTTTCTATGCCTTTGCAGCCAGCGATCTCGAAGACTTTCGTGCATGCCGAGAACTTCGATGAGATCTTCATTCTTCATCTTGCCATGCAGAAATTCCTGTTCCTGTCGGAATGATTCCTGCGCCTTGGCAATACCCTCCCCGCTTCGCAGATGATGGTTATAGGCCAGAAGGATCAGGATCGATGCACCGGCGATGGCGAGCGCGCCAAAAGCCGGATGGATCAGGAACATCACCAGGACATAGAGCGGGAACCACGGCAGGTCGCAGACGGTAAAAATCCCGTTGCCGGACAAAAACTGCCGGAATTCATCAAGATCGCTGAGAGCAGATTCGGCGCAGCGAGCCCCGGCAACCAGACGGGCTTTCATCGCAGAATCGAATATGCGACTCCCGAGCATCTCCTCAAAGCGCTGACTGATTCTGACCAGCTGACGAGTCCGTAGCCAGTCAGCAACTCCCATCAACAACAGCAGGAATAGAGTAATCAAGGTTACAGCCAGGAGGGTCATCAAGTTGCCGCTGACCATGACGCGGTCAAAAAGCTGCAGCACGTAAACCGACGGCACCAGCATCAGCACATTGATACATGCGCTGAGATAAACAACCGGCAAAAAATCCGGACGCATCAGACGCACCGCGCTGAGGAGCGGCCTGTTGTCAGCTGTTTCAAGTTTCATGGTTCGGTATCCGGCCAGCGGCATCGGTTTTCGCTACCATCATCAGGTGCCCGTATCTAGCTTGATGCCAAGAGTTGTGCAAATCTCCGGGCGCAGGCCTTCCTTGAGCAGGAAACCATCCTTGAGGACGAGTAGTCGATCCAAGCTTGTCAGCACGTCCTTACGATGGGTGACGACGATGGTGGTACATCCCTCCAATTTCAGCTCCGCAAGGGTTTTTGACAGGGCGCGATCGCCATCGAGATCGAGATTCGCATTAGGCTCGTCAAGCACCACAAGGCGCGGTCGGCC
This sequence comes from Rhodocyclaceae bacterium, assembly GCA_024710925.1. Classification (GTDB taxonomy): domain Bacteria; phylum Pseudomonadota; class Gammaproteobacteria; order Burkholderiales; family Rhodocyclaceae; genus Proximibacter. The sequence continues at coordinate 24,215 of JANJTW010000145.1, forward strand.
ATAGATTGCCCGCGCAAGTGCCACACGTTGCCGAAGACCTCCAGAAAGAATTTCACCTTCATCGCCCAGCAGGGTATCGAGCCCGGACTCTAGTGATTCCAGCCACGCTTCCAGCCCCGCACGACGTATCGCATCAAGAACCAGGTTTTGATCTTGTGCCCCGAAGCGCGAAATATTCTCGGCAAGGGTGCCATCGAACAGCTCCACATCCTGTGGCAAGTAACCGATGTGTGGTCCCAGTTCGCTTTTATTCCACTTGGCAACATCCACCCCATCAAGCCGGACACATCCGGTGGTCGGCCGCCAGATACCAACGAGCAACCTGGCCAAGGTCGACTTACCGCTGGAGGAGGGGCCAATGATCCCAAGGCTGGTTCCCGGCTCAAGCTGAAAGGAAATTTGCTTGAGGGCTGGCGATGACGCGCCCGGCAGCACGATGCTGACGGTCTCCACATCAACTCGCCCTGACGGTGGAGGGAGCGACATCTGTGTATTGTTTGTCGGGCCGGATGCAAGCAGCCTGCCGAGACGATCATAAACCGCACGTGTAGCAATAATGGTTTTCGATGCTCCGACCAATTGCGTCAATGGCGATACAGCTCGAGCAGCAATTATTGTCGTTGCCAGCATCAGACCAGCACTGCCAGAAAAATCTCCACCGAGCATCAGCCATACACCAAGGCTCAAGATCAGCGATCCTTGAAGAATTTGAAGCAAGCGGCTTGATGCTGCAGGTACGGACGCGCGCAACGAGGCCTCTGCCTGCAGCCTCAGGTAGTTCTGCTGAAAGGATATCCAGAGGCCATGCAGCACGGGTTTCATACCCATGGCAAAGGCCACTTCAGCATTGCGCATCGCACTCGCCGCATATGCGTTTGCCTGCACAAGCTCTTTTTTGGCTTGTCCTAGCTGCGTTTGCGTAACTTTCTGCGCAATCACAGCCAAAACTATCTGTCCTAAAACAACGGTTAAAGCCAGAACCCCTAGCCATGAGTCGATCAGGAATATCAAAAGCAGAAATAAGAAGGCAGCAGGCGCATCCAGCATGGCAATGAGTGCCGGGCTGGAAAAAAAATCCTTGAGCGTACGAAGGTCCTTGATGGCAGCCGCAGCATCTATGCTCGAAAATTGATCGACTTCACTCCGGTATGCGGCAGAAAAAACGAGCGGAGCAAGCTCACGGTCCAGTCGGTCACCTGCTGCCTGAAGAAAACTTCGGCGTGCCCAGTCAAAAAACTCCATCAATGCGTAACAGGAAAGAACCAGCATGGTGAGCATCATCAGAGTTTCCACACTGCGACTGTTCACCACCCTGTCATACACCTGAAGCATATAAACGGTCGGCGCCAGCACCAGAAGATTGGTTAGAAAACCAAAAAACAGCGCCCGACTTATGATCGGCGAAAGTATGGAGAGGGATTTTCCGAGTTCGGTGGAAGATGTTTTCTGCGGAACACTCATGTTTTTTTGATCCATACTAAAACTTCCAATGGATCATTGGCCAGGCTGGAATCGAAGAAGAGACACATCTATTACCTGATTCGACGTCACAAGGAATGCATACAGCTTTAGGCAGAAAGGAAGTGTCTGCCAGTAAGAACTGGCCAGCCATCGTACGCACTCTAAAAGGTCGGCACACAGCAAACACAGCCCGTGTTCAAGCCGCGCTCGCCAGCTGCAGGTCGTGCAGCAGATCGTCGATGAGATCGTTCATCTCGTCCTCGGCCAGCCCGAGGAAGGCCTGGACGCGGCAGCGGGCGGCCGGCCACTGGCCTTCCTCGCGCGTGCGCAGGTGGATCGAGGCGACATGTTCGGCGATGGCGCAAAGCGCGATCAGCGCGCAGACCTCGTCCGGCAGCCGCGCCGGCGCCTGCGGGTCGAGCACTTCGTAGTTGTGGTGGGCACGGATGGCTTCGCAGAGGGTTTCCGAAAGCCCCCAGGTGCGCGCCAGCAGGTAGCCGACGACCGGATGGCTGGTGCCGTGCTGCGCTTCCTCGACGGCGAGCAGGCCGGCGCCGCTCTCGGCGTTGGCCGTCTGCAGCGTCGTCCGGTAGTCGGGAAAACGGCGCATCAGCAACGGGATGCCGCAGTCGTGGAAAAGGCCGAAGCAGTAGGCGGTTTCGCGCGTCGTTCCGGGCAGGCGGCTGGCCAGTTCGGCGCAGACCTCGGCGCAGCAGGCGGCGCTGTCCCAGTAGCGGTCGAGGCGCGGGCCGTCGCCAGCGCTCAGCGATTTCTTCAGCAGTTCGCCGACGACGAGGTCGAAGACGCGGCCGAAGCCGAGGATGCGCAGCGCCTCGTCGATCGAGCCGACCTCGCGGCCGCTGCCGAAGGCCGGCGACTTGACCAGCCGCATGACGGCGCCGGCAAGGCCGACGTCGCGGCTGATCAGGCGCGCCACGCGGGCGGCGTTGGCGTTGTCCCGACGCAATTCGGCCTGCAGTTCGCTGACGACGGCGGGACACGGGGGGACGTCAAAGCGCTTGATCTGCGCATCGAGATCGGAAATGGCGTTCATTTTCTTGTTGTCGGCGGCTTGGCGGGACAGGCAGCCCACCGAGAAGCGGGTCAGACCGTCGGTCTCCCGGCCGGCGGCGTGTGAACCGTACCATGCCGCGACGTGTCCCCCAATATGCCAAAGGTAATAGACGACTCGCCACAGCAAGCACGTCCGCTTCCGGGGTAACTTACTCCTCCGGCAGGCCGGTGATGATCAGCATTTCGGCCTCGTGCGCGGCGACCGGGCGCGAGTAGAGGAAGCCCTGGCTGTACTCGACGCCCATTGCGGCGAGGATGTCGGCCTGCACGGCCAGCTCGACGCCTTCGCAGACGACGTCGCGGCCGAGCTTGTGGGCGAGGTGCACGATGGTTTCGACGAAGTGCCGGTCGGTCGGGTTCTGGTGCAGGTCGGTGACGAAGGAGCGGTCGACCTTGAGCGTGTCGATCGGCAGACGGTGCAGGTAGCTGAGCGAGGAGTAGCCGGTGCCGAAGTCGTCGAGCAGCAGGCGGATGCCCATCGCGCGCAGGCGTTCGAGGACGGCGACGGCGGCGCCCTCGCTTTCCATCATCGCGCTTTCGGTGATTTCCAGCTTGAGCAGCGACACCGGCAGGCCGGTTTCGGCGAGACAGGCGGCGACGTCGTCGACGAGGGCGGGATGCGCCAGCTGGCGCGCCGACAGGTTCACGCTGACGGCGAGCGGCGGATGGTCGGGGAAGCGCTGCTGCCAGTCGCGCGCGCGGCGGCACGCCTCGCGTAGCATCCAGCGGCCGAGCGGAACGATCAGGCCGGTTTCCTCGGCGACCGGGATGAACTCGACCGGCGAGATCAGGCCCTTGCTCGGGTGGCGCCAGCGGGCGAGCGCCTCGAAGCCGGTCAGGCGGCGGTCGGCGAGACCGACGATGGGCTGGAAGTAGGCTTCGAACTGACCGCGTTCGAGGGCGTGCCGCAGGTCCATTTCCAGTTCCATGCGGTGCACCGCGCGGTCGTGCATCTGCTTGTCGAAGAGCACGTAGTTGCCGCCGCCGTGCGCCTTCGCCTGGACCATCGACAGGTTGGCGTCGCGCAGGATGCCGTCCGGCGTCAGCGGTGCGTCGCCGCTGACGACGATGCCGAAGGAGACGGTGATGAACACCTCGTGGCCGTCGAGGGAGAAGGGCATCACCAGCTTCTGCTGGATGCGGTTGACGACGAGCAGCGTGGCGCTGACGTCGCGGATGTCCTCGAGCAGGATGCCGAACTCGTCGCCGGCCAGCCGCGCCACCATGTCGGTCGGTCGGATCGCGTCGCGCAGCACACTGGCGACGCTCATCAGCAGCACGTCGCCCATGCGGTGGCCGAGGCTGTGGTTGACCACCTTGAAGCGGTCGACGCCGCAGTGCAGGACGGCGAACAGCAGGTCCTTGCGCCGCTCGCGCCGGCGCAGCGTATGTTCGATGCGGTCGAGGAACAGGCTGCGGTTGGGCAGGCCGGTGAGGCCGTCGACGAACATGTCGGGCAGATGGGCGTCGCTGCCGTGCAGGTTCACGGCGGTTTCGTGCGCGGAGGCGTAGTAGCGCCGGTCGGCGGCGTCGAAGCTGACGTTCCAGATGATGCCGAGGCAGGAGCCGTCGGCGCGGCAGCAGCGCGCGGAGAAGCGCAGCGTCGGGTTATCCGCGTCCAGGCCGGCGAGCCGCTCGGCGGTGGCCGCCCGGTCGTCAGGGTGCAGCAGGTCGAGGAAGTTTTCCGGCAGCGCTCCCTGCCGGTCGTAACCGAGCGTTGCCAGCCAGGCGTCGCTGATCAGGTGCAGCTTCAGGTCGTCGCGGAAAACCAGCAGAAAGGTTTCCGGAAGCTTGAAAAAGAAGCTTTCGAGCGGTGCTGTTTCCTGCCGGGCTCGGTACATGCCGTCGTCGATCGTGCGTTCGTCGTTATTGCCGGCGGGGGGCCGGGGGCCGGTACGGAGCCGGCACGAATCGCTGTTTTCAGCGATATCCCGTAATCATAGCACCGGCGGCGCTCCGACGCATCGCCGCACCGCTTCACTCATCCTCGTCGCGCGCCGTGTAGTGCGCCGTCAGTTGCTGCAGCACGTTCGCCGGCACCGGCGCGTAATGGCTGAAGGTGAGGCTGTAGCTGCCCTGGCCGCCGGTCAGCGACTTCAGCCGCGACTGGTAGTCGTTCAGCTCGGCGAGCGGCACCTGGCCGCCGATCGCCGTCATGCTGCCGCGCTGGCCGGTCCCGGTGACGTGGCCGCGCTTGCCGGAAAGATCGCCGGTGAGGTCGCCGATCGCCGCGGCCGGCGCCAGGATCTCGATATCGACGATCGGTTCGAGGACGATCGGCCGCGCGTTGCGGATCGCTTCCATCGTCGCCTTGCGGCCGGCGGTGAAGAAGGCGACTTCCTTGCCGTCGACGGCGTGCGTCTTGCCGTCAAAGACGGTGACGCGCACATCCTCGACCGGGAAGCCGGCGACAACGCCGTCGGCCAGCGCCTGCCTGACCCCCTTCTCGACCGCCGGCATGAAGGTGCCGGGGATGGCGCCGCCCTTGACGGTGTCGACGAACTCGAAGCCGGCACCGCGTTCGAGCGGCTCGACCTTCAGCGCCACCTCGCCGAACTGGCCGGCGCCGCCGCTCTGCTTCTTGTGCCGGTAGGTGGTCTCGGCAAAGCCGGTGATCGTCTCGCGGTACGGGATGCGCGGCGGCTGGGTGTCGAGTTCGAGCTTGTACTGCTGCACCATCTTCGCCAGCTTGGCCTTCAGGTGCATGTCGCCGAGGCCGCGGATGACCGTCTCGTTGGTCGTCGGGTGGCGCTCGACGCGGAAGGTCGGATCCTCCGCGGCGAGCTTGCCGAGGATGTCGAAGAGGCGCTGCTCGTCGCCCTTTTTCTTCGTCTCGACGGCCAGCCCGGCCATCGGCAGCGGGAATTCGAGCGCCTTCAGGTGGATGTGGTCCTCGTCGTGCGAGTCGTGCAGCACGCTGTCGAACTCGATCTCATCGACCTTGGCGACGGCGCCGATCTCGCCCGGCAGCAGTTCGTTGACCTCGACCGTCTCCTTGCCCTGCAGGCGGTAGAGGTGGGCAACCTTGAACGGCCGCTTGCCATCGCCGACGAAGAGCTGCTGGTCCTTCCTGACGGTGCCCTGATGCACGCGGAAGACGCCGATCCGGCCCATGTACGGGTCGACGACGACCTTGAAGACGTGGGCGAGCACGTGCTTGTCCGGGTCCGGTTCGGCGTGGAAGGCCTCCGCCGGGCCGCCCGGCTCGCCACGCCAGAACGGCGGCGGATTGCCCTCGGCCGGGCTCGGCGCGAGCGTCGCCAGCACGTCGAGGAGCTCACGGATGCCGGCGCCGGTCTTCGCCGAAACGAACAGGATCGGGATCAGGTGTCCCGCGCGCAGCGCCTGCTCGAACGGCGCATGCAGCGCCTGCGGGCTGGGGTC
>JANJTW010000156.1 GCA_024710925.1 Rhodocyclaceae bacterium
GTCTTGCCGCAGCCGGACCCCCCCATGATCGCGATGACCTTCCCGCGCGGGAATTCCATGTTGATCCCCTTCAGGATGGCGCGGTTGTCGTAGGAGAAGTTCAGGTCGCTGATTCTGACCAGTGGTTCGGCCGACACAAGATAAACCCGTGGCTGGAAAAAGGGGCGATTCTACCAGAACGCCGCGCAGGTCCCCGCCGCGGAATTACGATCAAATATCGCCGGCGGTCCGCCAAGCCGGCCACGGACTGCCGGAAGCGCCGATATTGTGGATAATCGGAGATCGACCGACGACGCCGGCCATGCCGACCGGCCAACGGCACCGGACAGGGGAGCCATGACGTACCTGGAGCACTTCGCGCTGAGGGAGCCGCCGTTCCGCATCACACCGCGCGCCGAGATTTTCTTCGCCGGCGGCAATCGCGCCGCGACGCTGGAAGCGCTGACCTACGCCGTCACGCACGACGAAAGCATGGTCAAGGTCAGCGGCGAGGTCGGCAGCGGCAAGACGATGCTCTGTCGCGCACTGGCCGGCCGCTTGCCGGCCGGCTTCGCCGCCGTCCACCTCACCAGCCCGGCGCTGTCGCGCGATGAACTCCTGCTCGCCATCGCCGACGAACTGGGCCTGTCGCTGGCCAACGGCCGCACCGGACGCCTGATGCGCGCACTTCAGGAGCGCCTGCGCGAAATGCAGGCCGGCGGACAGCGCAGCGTGCTGCTGCTCGACGAGGCGCACGCCATGCCCGACGAGGCGCTGGAGCAGCTGCGCCTGCTCTCCAACCTCGAAGCCGACCGGCACAAACTCCTGCGCATCGTCCTCTTCGGCCAGCCCGAACTGGATCTGCGCCTGATGCAGAGCGAGATGCGCCAGATCCGCGAGCGCATCACCCACAACTTCGCCCTTGACCCGCTGCAGCGCGACGAGGTTGCCGCCTATCTCGCCTTCCGCATGCGTGCCGCCGGCCATCCGGGCCCGTCGCCGTTCACCGCGACGGCCGTCCAGGCCATCGCGCGCAACTCGGCCGGCCTCGTCCGGCGCATCGACATCCTCGCCGACAAGGCGCTACAGGCCGCCTGTGCCGCCGGTTGCCGGCAGGTCGACCGGCGCGAAGCCCGAGCGGCGATCCGCGACGCGCGCTTCCGCCCGATTGCCGGGACCGGCACGCAGAAACCGGCCTGGATCGGATTGGCCGCCGGCGCCCTCCTCGCGGGCCTCGGAGCACTCCACTTCGCCGGGCCGCCGAAGGCCGGACAGGTGGCGCACGCCGCGCCGACGCCCGAGCGCCCGCCCCCGCAACGAGCGGCGGCAAGCCTCGTACCGCCGCCCGCTGCCGTTGCCGCGATGGCGGCGCACGTACCGGACCATCGCCCTGCCGCCGCCGTCCCGCCCCGGCACGATCCGACCGACGCGGCGGAAGCGCGACCGGTCTCCGCGCAGGACCCGCGCATCGGCCCACTCACCGCAGCCCTGCTGACCGCCTCCGCCGCCTGGCTCGACGAGGCGCCGGACCAGCGCCATTTCATCCAGCTGTTGCAAACCGAAGCCGGCAACGCCGGCGCGCTCGAATCCTTTCTTGCGACACACGCGACACGCCTCGACCGCCATCCGTTGCGTGCCTACCGCTCAAGCCTCAGCGGCCGCGACCGCATCGGCATCATCTACGGCGATTTTGCGACGGCAGAGCAGGCCGCCACCGCTCTCGCCCGACTCCCCGACGACCTGCGCGCTACCGGCCCCTACATCCGCACCGCAGGCAAGCTCCGCTGAGCGGAGCCTGCTACCCCCCCAACGTTCCATCGCTCCCGCCAGAGCGCCCGGCCGCCCCTTGCGCAAAATGCCAATGTGTTATTAACATCCTAAAAGCATACCCCCTGCCCACAAGGAAACCGAGCATGACGATTCGCCGCTCCGGCACCGTTGTCGCCGCCCTGCTTCTCGCTGCCTGTGGCGGGCCGGGCATGCTGCCGCCGGCCCCGGGGCACCTCTCTGCCGGCGCCGTCCCGCGCAGCACGGGCGCACCGCCGGAGCCGGTGACGCAGGCCCCGCTGCCGCCTGCGCCGCAGGCTGGCCGGCAGACGGAAACCTACAGCGTCGAGGTGAACCGGGTCCGCGTGCACGACCTGCTGTTCGCACTCGCCCGCGATGCCCGACTCAACGTGGACATCCATCCCGGCATCGACGGCCTGATCACCCTGAACGCCGTCGGCCAGACCCTGCCGCAGTTGCTCAGACGCATCGCCCGGCAGGCGGACATGCGCTTCGAGCTCGACGGCGCGAACCTCGTCGTCCAGCCGGACAGCCCCTTCCTGCGCCACTATCCGGTCGATTACCTGCATATCGCCCGCGACACCACGGCCTCGCTGGCCGTCACCACGCAACTCGTCGGCGCCATCTCGGCGCCGGGAGCAACCGCCGCAAGCAATGTCGCCGGCAACAATTCGACGACACGCATCGAGAACAAGGCGCAGCACCGCTTCTGGGAAACGCTGGTACAGAACGTCAAGGACATCCTGCGCGAAACCGACAAGATCCTCCCCGAGGGGTCGAGCGAAACCGTCGTCGAGGAAGCGGTAACGCAGAGCACGACCGGCACCGGCGCCCCGGCAAACGCCGCGCCAGGCAACGTCCCCGGTCGCCGGACGGCGCCGGCGCCGGGCACGCTGGCTGCCAGCCCGAACGCCGCCATCCTGCAAAACGCCGGCACCACCGTCGTTCGCCGGACGACCTTCCGCGAGGCGGCATCGGTCATCGCGCACCCGGAAACCGGCACCCTCACCGTGCGCGCCACCGCCCGCCAGCACGAGCGCATCCAGGAATTCCTCGACCGGGTCCAGGCCGCCGCAAGGCGTCAGGTCATGATCGAGGCGACGCTGGTCGAAGTGCAGCTTTCGCGGCGCTTCCGGCAGGGCATCGACTGGAGCCGGGTAGCGAGCGGCGGCGGCCTCGGCCTGTCGCTGAGCGGGCCGGTCGCCGCCGGCAACGGCCTGTTCGCGCTCAGCTACGCCAACGGCAGCTTCGCCGCCATGGTCAAGCTCCTCGAAAACTTCGGCACGACCAAGGTGCTCTCCAGCCCGAAGCTGTCCGTCCTCAACCAGCAGACCGCCGTACTCAAGGTTGTCGACAACAACGTTTACTTCACGATCCGGGCCGATACCGCGCAGAACCAGACGACGACCGTGACCACCTACACGACGACGCTCAACCAGGTGCCGGTCGGCTTCGTGATGAGCGTGACGCCGCAGATCAGCGAATCGGACAGCATCCTGCTGAACATCCGGCCGAGCGTGTCGCGCATCGTCGGCACCGTCCGCGATCCGAACCCGGCGCTCAGGAAAAGCGCCGCCAACGCCTTCGCCGACGACATCGTCAGCGAGATTCCGGTCATCCGCACGCGCGAAATGGAATCGATGCTGCGCGTCCACGACGGCAGCATCGCCGTGATGGGCGGACTGATGGAGGACGTCATCCAGAACCGCGACAGCAGCGTCCCCGGCCTCGGCCGGATACCGTTGCTCGGCGAGGCGTTCACCCAGCGCGACGACGCGCTGGAGAAAAGCGAACTGGTGATTTTCCTGCGGCCGACAATCATCCGCGACGCTGACATGGCCGGCGACTACGCCGCGCTGCGCGCACGCCTGCCCGACGCCGGCTTCTTCGCCGACACGCCGCTCGGGCCGCCACCCGCCGGCCAGAAGGACGCCGGGGAGGGCGGGCAATGAAGCACCGTGCCGCACTCCTGGCATGCTGCCTGGCCGGCCTTCCCATGGCGCCCGCCCGCGCGGACGCCGATGCGGCAGCGCCCGCCTTCGCCGGCGAAGGCGCCGGCACGGCCGGGCGGCAGGACAGCGCCGGCATCCCGCTACGCATCGTGCGCAGCCGGCCGACCGTGCCGCCGGCGCTGGCACGCGCCCACACGCTGCTGCAGGCCGGCCGGCTGGATGATGCCCGGCGGGCCTACGACGACGCGCTGCGCGGCGACCCGGGCAGCAGCGAAGCCCTGCTCGGGCTGGCCGTCGTCGCCGCCCGGCGCGGACAGGTCGCGCTCGCCGAGCAACGCTACCGGCAGGCGCTGGCGGCCGACCCACAGAACGTCGATGCCGAAGCCGCCCTGATCGGCCTGCGCGGCGGCGCCGACCCGGCCCGGGCCGAAAGCCGGCTGAAGCAGCTGCTGGCGGCGCACCCGGAAGCCGCCGTCGTCCATTTCGCCCTCGGCAACCTGCATGCCGCCCAGGCACGCTGGAACGAAGCCCGCCTCAGCTACCTGCGGGCCCACGCGGCCGATCGCGGCCACCCGGACTATCTCTTCAACCTCGCCGTCAGCCTCGACCGCCTGCACCGCCAGGCAGCCGCACGCGCCCACTATCAGGCGGCACTCGACGCCCTCGCCGCACGCACCGGCGGCTTCGATCCGGCAAGCGCACGCGCCCGCATCGCCGCACTGACGGCCGAGACGCCCCCATGAGCGCCGCCCGCGACAACGCCCTGCCTGCCCCGCCGCGGCCTTCGCTGGCGGAGATTCTTCTCGCCGAGGGCATACTCAGCGCCGACCAGTGGCGAATCGCCGAGCTTGAGCAGGCGCGGACCGGCGAACCGGCCGGCCGGGTGCTGGTGGCGCTCGGCTTCGTTTCCGAGACGACGCTCCGCGACGCCCTCTCGCAAAGCCTCGGCAAGCAGAGCGTGGCACTGCATGACGCGGTCGTCGATCCGGCCGCCCTGCAACTCGTGCCGCGGACTCTGGCCGTGCGTCACCGGCTGCTGCCGCTCAGCCTCGACCAGGACAGGCGGCGCCTGACGCTGGCGGTGGCCGACGCCAACGACCTGGTGGCCTTCGACCGGCTGCGCGCGCACCTGCCGGAGCCTTACGTACTGGAGACATGCCTCGCCGCAGACTCCGAGATCGAATGGGCGATCGACCGGTACTACGGCCACGAGCTGTCGATCGACGGCATCCTCCGCGAAATGGAAGGCGACGAAACCGGCGCCGAGGCCCGGACGGCCGGCGGCGAATACGGCCAGCCGGCCGTCCGCCTGATCGACGCCCTCCTCGCCGATGCCGTCAAGCGCGACGCCTCGGACGTGCATTTCGAGCCGGAAGCCGGCTTCCTGCGCATCCGCTACCGCATCGACGGCTTGCTGCAACAGATTCGCGCCCTGCACAAATCCTGCTGGCCGGCGATGGCGGTGCGCATCAAGGTCGTCGCCGGCATGAACATCGCCGAGAGCCGCGCCGCACAGGACGGCCGCTTCAGCCTGACGGTCGGCGGCCGGCCGGTGGACTTCCGCGCCTCCGTTCACCCGACCGTCCACGGAGAAAGCATCGTGCTGCGCATCCTCGACCGGCAGAAGGGCATCGTACCGCTTGCCGGACTCGGTCTCGCCGACGACCAGCTCGCTGCGCTGAAGCGGATGATCGCCCGCCCCGAAGGCCTCGTC
>JANJTW010000183.1 GCA_024710925.1 Rhodocyclaceae bacterium
CCGAGCCGGCGCAGGTGGATGGCGACCGACGCCTGCGCGCCGGCCAGCCCGAGCAGCGCGCCGATGCCGGCCAGTGCCGCGGCGTCGGCGGCAGCCGGGCCGCGCAGGCCGAAGTCGCTGCCGTAGAGGGCGGCCAGTTCGGCCACCGGCGCGCCCAGCAGGTGCGCCCCGAGCAGGACCAGCAGCGCCGCCAGCAGGCCGCCGCCGGCGCCCTGCAGCGCACCGAAGTAGAGGAAGGGGCGGCGGATCCAGCCGTCGGTGGCGCCGATCAGGCGGGCAACCTCGATTTCCGCCGCCTGCGCGAGGATTTGCAGGCGGATCGTGTTGAAGGTGACGGCGACGAGCGCCGCAGCGAAGACCGCGCCGAGCAGCGTGACGGCGAGGCGGCCGATGCGCAGCAGCGCGTCGAAGCGGTGGGCCCAGGCCGAATCGAGCTGCACGTGCGCGACCTTCGGCCAGCCGGCGAAGGTTTTCGCCAGCGCGTCCATCGCGGCCGGCGCGGTGTCGGCCGGCTCGACGACGAAGGCGTCCGGCAGCGGGTTCTTCGGCAGGCTGGCGACGAGCTCGGCCATGCCCTCGCTGTCCTGCAGGCGCTTCAGCGCATCCTCGCGCGGCACGAAGCGCCAGCGCCCCGGGGCGGCCGCCTGCAGCCGCGATTCGATTTCGGCAACCGCCTTGCGGTCGGCCTCGACGGCCATGAACAGGCTGATCTGCTGCACGCCGGAGGCGTCGCGCGCGGCCAGCCGGACGTTGTCGATGAGCAGCCAGCCGGCTGCCGGCAGCGTCAGCCCGATGCCGATGACGAACAGCGACAGCGCCGTCGTCAGCGGCGAGGCGGCCAGCCGGCGCAGCGCGTCGCGCAGCGCGGCGGCGTGCTGGACGAGCCAGGCCTTCATGCGGCGATCCTGCCGTGGGCGAGGCGCAGCATGCGTGCGCCGGGTTGCGCGTGCGACTGCGGGTCGTGCGTGGCGATGATCACCGTCACGCCGACCTGGTGGAAGGCGCGGAAGATGTCGAGGATGCCGGCCGCCGAGTCGGCGTCGAGGTTGGCGGTCGGTTCGTCGGCGAGCAGGATCGCCGGCCGGTTGACGACGGCGCGGGCGATCGCCAGCCGCTGCTGCTCGCCGCCGGAGAGGGCGACCGGGTTGGCCTTTGCCCGGTCGAGCAGGCCGACCTTGTCGAGCGCTGCCTGTGCGCGGCGCAGCGCCTCCTGGCGCGGCGCGCCGACGATGGCCAGCGGCAGCAGCACGTTGTCCAGCGCGCTACGGTCGAACAGCAGCTTCTGGTCCTGGAAGACGAGGCCGAAGTTGCGGCGCAGGTAGGGCAGGGCGGCCGGACGCAGCGCGGCGAGGTTCTGGCCGTTCACGACGATGCTGCCGGCGGTCGGCCGCTCGATGGCGGCGAAGAGCTTGACCAGCGTCGACTTGCCGGCGCCGGAGTGGCCGGTGACGAAGACCATCTCGCCGGTGCCGATCTCGCAGTTCACGTCGGCGAGCGCGGTCAAGCCACCGGGGTAGCGCTTGCCGACGCCGGAGCAGGCGATCATCGTGGCGCGCCCGCTCGGTCGGCGGGCCCGGTCAGACCGTGCCGGCTCATTCGAACATCGCGTCCACGAAGTCGCGGGCGACGAAGGGGCGCAGGTCGTCGATGCCTTCGCCGACGCCGATGAAGCGCACCGGCTTCGGGCACTGGCGGGCGATGGCGGCGAGCGCGCCGCCCTTGGCGGTGCCGTCGAGCTTGGTGACGACGAGGCCGCTGACGTGGATCGCCTTGTCGAAGGCCTTGACCTGTGCCAGCGCGTTCTGGCCGATGTTCGCGTCGAGGACCAGCAGCGTCTCGTGCGGGCCGGTCGGATCGGCCTTCTGGATGACGCGGCGGACCTTGGCGATCTCCTCCATCAGGTGCAGCTGCGTCGGCAGCCGGCCGGCGGTGTCGGCGAGGACGACGTCGATGCCGCGCGCCCGGGCGGCGGCGATGGCGTCAAAGATGACGGCGGCCGGGTCGCCCGATTCCTGCGCGACGACGGTGACGTTGTTGCGCTCGCCCCAGGTCATCAGCTGTTCGCGCGCGGCGGCGCGGAAGGTGTCGCCGGCGGCGAGCAGCACCGACTTGCCCTGCGCCTGGAAATACTTGGCCAGCTTGCCGATCGAGGTCGTCTTGCCGGCGCCGTTGATGCCGGCGAGCATGATGATGAACGGCCGGTGCGTGTCGACGTCGAGCGGCTGCTCCAGTGGCTGCAGCAGGTCGTGCAGCGCGTCGGCGAGCGCCTGCTGGATGGCCTCCGGCGTCTCCAGCTTGTCCTTCTTGGCGCGCGCCTTCAGCGCCGTCAGCAGGTGCTCGGTGGCCTCGATGCCGATGTCGCTGGTCAAGAGCAGCGTCTCCAGATCTTCGAGCAGTTCGTCGTCGACCTTGCCGCGGGCGAAAATCGACTTCAGCTTGCCGCCGAACTGCGCACGCGTGCGCGCGAGGCCGGCCTTCAGTCGCTCGCGCCAGGAGGGGGCGGCCGTGCCGTCGGGCGCCGGCGGGGCGGCGTCGGCGGCGGATTTTTTCAGGAAACCAAACATTCGGGGTCCGGGTCGTAGGAGGGCTGGATCGCGAGGTTCGCATGCCGGAGGGGTGTTAAGATTGGCGCCCCAGGATTGTCGATTTTCTCGCCAAAACGAAAATTTTAGCAGAAGCCCCCCGATGACCATGCGACAACCCCTCCTTGCCCTGCTGTTCGGGCTGGCCGGCAGCCTCGCCGCGCCGCCGGCCCTCGCCAATCCCTACGAACACCGGCTGGCCAACGGCCTTTCCGTGATCGTCAAGGAAGACCGGCGTGCGCCGACCGCGGTGCACATGGTCTGGTACCGCGCCGGCTCGATGGACGAAACTAACGGCACGACCGGCGTCGCGCACGTGCTCGAACACATGATGTTCAAGGGTACGCCGAAGGTCGGGCCGGGCGAGTTCAACCGCCTCGTCGCCGCCGCCGGCGGCCGCGACAACGCCTTCACCAGCCGCGACTACACCGCCTATTTCCAGCAGGTGCCGAAGGAGAAGCTGGAGGAGATGATGGCGCTGGAGGCCGACCGCATGCGCCACCTGACGCTCTCCGCCGACGAATTCGCGCAGGAGATCAAGGTGGTCATGGAGGAGCGCCGGCTGCGCACCGACGACCAGCCGCAGTCGCGGCTGTTCGAGGCGATGAACGCCGCCGCCTTCCAGTCGCACCCCTACCGGCGGCCGATCATCGGCTGGATGAGCGACCTCGAACACATGACGGTGCAGGACGCGCGCGACTGGTACGAGCGCTGGTACGTGCCGAACAACGCCTACGTCGTGATCGTCGGCGATGTCGACCACCAGGCCGTGTTCAAGGCCGCCGAGAAACTCTACGGCGGCTTGCAGGCCCGGCCGCTGCCGGCGCGCAAACCGCAGGACGAGCCGGCGCAGGCCGGCGTCCGCCGGCTGACGGTGAAGGCGCCGGCCGAACTGCCGGTGCTGATCATGGGCTACCGCGCGCCGGTACTGAAGGACGTCGAGCAGGACGTCGATCCGTACGCGCTGGAGATGCTCGGTGCGGTACTCGCCGGCCACGGCGCGGCGCGCTTCTCGAAGCATCTGGTGCGCGAGCAGCGCCTCGCCGTCTCGGCCAGCGCCGACTACGACGCGTCGGCGCGCGGCCCCGGCATGTTCTACCTGGTCGGCACGCCGTCGCAGGGGCGGACGGTGGCCGAGATGGAGGCCGGTCTGCGCGCCGAGATCGCCCGCATCCAGGACGAAGGCATCAGTGCCGAGGAGCTGGACCGTGCCAAGGCGCAACTGGTGGCCAGCGAGGTCTACAAGCTCGATTCGATGTTCGCGCAGGCAATGGAGATCGGCCAGATGGAGGCGGTCGGCCTGCCCTACCGCAAGAGCGCACGGATCATCGAGAAGCTGCAGGCGGTGACGGCCGGACAGGTGCGCGAGGTTGCCCGCCGCTACTTCGTCGACGATGCGCTGACGGTCGGCGTGCTCGATCCGCAGCCGCTCGCGTCGGCGACGCCCCGCCGCTTCGCGGCGCCGATCCGGCACTGACGCGGAGTTCCGCATGATCAAGACGACGATGAAACCGAAACTGCTCCTCGCCGCCGCGCTGCTGGCGGCCGCCCAGATCGCCCAGGCCGGCGTGCGTATCGACCACTGGCTGGCGCCGTCGGGCGCCCGCGTCTATTTCGTCGAGTCGCGCGCACTGCCGATCGTCGACGTGCAGGTCGACTTCGCCGCCGGCGCCGCGCAGGACCCGGTGGGCCGATCGGGGCTGGCGCAGCTGACGCGCGGCCTGATGGACCTCGGCGCCGGCGGCATGGACGAGAACGAGGTGGCGACGAAGCTCGCCGACCTCGGCGCGCGCCTGGGCGGTGGCGCCGACACCGACCGCGCCAGCGTCGG
>JANJTW010000192.1 GCA_024710925.1 Rhodocyclaceae bacterium
AGGCCGGCATCGAGCCGCCGCCCGCCGCGCCCGAGGAACCGAAGCCGTGACCGACTTCAGCACGCCCCCCTACCTGTTGAAGAACGCCAGCGTGCAGCGCGTCATGCTGCAGGTGCTGGCCGCGCTGCTGCCGGGCGTCGCCGCCTACGTCTGGATTTTCGGCCCGGTGATCCTCGTCCAGCTGGCGCTCGCCACCGCCGCCGCGCTCGCCGCCGAGGCGACGATGCTCAAGCTGCGCGGGAAGCCGCTCGACCTTTTCCTGTCCGACGGCAGCGCCGTCGTCACCGCCTGGCTGATCGCGCTGACCTTCCCGCCGCTTTCCCCGTGGTGGCTGATCGTTACCGGCACGCTGTTCGCCATCGTCGTCGCCAAGCACCTCTACGGCGGCCTCGGCCAGAACCCGTTCAACCCGGCGATGGTCGCCTTCGCCGTCTGCATCGTCTCCTTCCCGGCGCTGATGTCGCAGTGGCCGGCGGTCGGCCTCAAGGTGCCCTTCGCCGACCAGGTCAGCGTCGTCTTCGGTCTCATGCCGCGCCTCGACGCGATCTCCGGCGCCACGCCGCTGGATACGCTGAAGACCGCCCTCAAGCTGGAAGACGGCCAGTTCAGCGTCGCCCAGCTGCTCGCCAACCAGGACGTCTTCGGCTTCTTCGCCGGCCGCGGCTGGGAATGGGTCACCGGCGGCTACCTGCTCGGCGGCCTCTGGCTGTGGCAGCGCGGCATCATCTCCTGGCACGCGCCGATCGCCTTCGCCGGCGGCCTGTCGCTGCTTGCCGGCGGCTTGTGGCTGTATGACCCGGCGCAGTTCGCCAACCCGCTCTTCCACCTGTTCTCCGGCGGCGCCATGCTCGGCGCCTGGTTCATCGTCACCGACCCGGTCTCCGGCTGCACGACGCCGAAGGGCAAGCTGATCTTCGGCTTCTCGGCCGGCGTCCTCGCCTACGTCATCCGCGTCTTCGGCGGCTACCCGGACGGCGTCGCCTTCGCTGTGCTGCTGCTCAATCTCTGCGTGCCGCTGATCGACCACTACACGCAACCGGCGATCTTCGGCATGAAGGACAAATCGTGATGAAGAAGCGCGAGCCGACGGCGGCGACGATGGCGGTGCGCACCGCCGTCATCCTCTTCGTCTTCGTCATCGTCTTCACCGGCCTGCTCGCCGGTGCCTACCTGTGGACCAAGCCGGCACTGGAAGCCTCGGCCGCCGAGGAGAAGATGAAGCTGATCGACGAGGTGCTGCCGCGCAGCGCCTACGACAACGACCTGCTCAGGGACACGCTTGAACTTCCGGCCGAACCGCTGCTCGGCACCGACGGACCGACGACGCTCTACCGCGCGCGCAAGGGCACGCAGCCGGTCGCGCTGGTCCTTGAGGCGGTCGCGCCGGACGGCTATTCGGGCCGCATCCGCCTGCTCATTTCCGTCGGCTTCGACGGCGCCATCGCCGGCGTCCGCGTCACCCAGCACAAGGAAACGCCGGGCCTCGGCGACTACATCGAGCCGAAGAAGGACAAGAACAAGGCGCGTCCGTGGATCACGCAGTTCGACGGCCTTTCGTACGCCGCCGTCACCGACCAGGAGTGGAAGGTGAAGAAGGACGGCGGCCGCTTCGATTTCATGGCCGGCGCGACGGTGACGCCGCGCGCCATCGTCAAGGCGGTGCGCAAGGCGACCCGGTACGTCGCCGAGAACCAGGCGCAGCTCTACGCGTCGAAGTAAGGACGAAAGCGAGAAAGCCCGATGATCGCCCGCGACGAATTCCGCAGCATCGCCCACAACGGCATCTGGAAGCAGAACAGCAGCCTGATCCAGATCCTCGGCCTGTGCCCGCTGCTCGCCGTGACCACCAACCTGGTCAATGGCGTCATGCTGTCGCTGGCGACGATCATCGTCATGGCCGTCGCCAACGTCGCCGTCGCCAGCCTGCGCAACTTCATCCCGCACGAGATCCGCATCCCGGTCTTCATCCTCATCATCGCCGCGCTGGTCACCGTCGTCGACCTCGCCTTCAACGTCTTCCTGCACGAGCTTTACCTCGTGCTCGGCATCTTCATCCCGCTGATCGTCACCAACTGTATCGTCCTTGCCCGCGTCGAAGCCTTCGCCGCCAAGAACCCGCCGCTGCAGTCGACGCTCGACGGCATTTTCATGGGCGTCGGCATGCTGTGGACGCTGGCGCTGCTCGGCGGCATGCGCGAGTTCTTCGGCGGCGGCACGCTGTTCGCCGGCATCGACATGGTCTTTCCCGCGCTCTCACCGCTGCAGATCCTGCCCGCCGACTACCCCGGCCTGCTGCTCGCCATCCTGCCGCCCGGCGCCTTCATCCTGCTCGGCTGCATGATCGCCTGGAAGAACTGGGTCGAAGCGCGCGCCGCGGCGCGCCAGCCGCACACGGCGCAGCCGGCAGCCGCCACCGGCGATTGACCGGCCCCGTCCGCCGGAGGTCGCGACTCCGGCATTCGTCTCAGCATGACTCTTGCCGAATGGCAGAGCGGCGGCCGCGTTTCCTGCAGCCCCCGAATCCGGAGCGTTCCGGGACGCCGGCATAGATGCTACGATCCATTCATGGATACCCCCACGCCCCCCCGCGACGAATCCTGCCGCAGCCACCACATCCGGCGGCTGGCGCTGTTCGGCTCGACCCTGCGCGGTACGGCGCGGGCGGATAGCGACGTCGATCTGCT
>JANJTW010000224.1 GCA_024710925.1 Rhodocyclaceae bacterium
AGACCAGGTGGTCTATGGCATCAACACCGGTTTTGGCAAGCTCGCCAGCACCAAGATCGCCCACGAGCGCCTGGCCGAGCTGCAGCGCAACCTGGTGCTCTCGCACAGCGTGGGCACGGGCGATGCATTGCCCGATGCCGTGGTGCGCCTCATCCTGGCGACCAAGGCCATCAGCCTGGCGCGCGGGCACTCGGGCATCCGCCCCGAAATCGCCGAGGCCCTGCTGGCGCTGGCCAACGCCAATGTGCTGCCCGTGATTCCTGCCAAAGGGTCGGTGGGTGCCTCGGGCGACCTGGCGCCGTTGGCACACATGGCGTGTGTGCTGATTGGCGAGGGCCAGGCCAAGGTCAATGAAAAGATCGTCTCCGGCAAGGAAGCCATGGCGGCCGTGGGCCTGGTGCCCTTCGTCCTCGGCCCCAAGGAAGGGCTGGCGCTGCTCAATGGCACGCAGGTGTCCACCTCGCTGGCGCTCGCGGGCCTGTTTGGCGCAGAGGACGTGTTTGCCGCGGCCCTGGTGGCCGGTTGCCTGTCGCTCGAAGCCATCAAGGGCTCGGTCAAGCCGTTTGACGCCCGCATCCACGAAGCGCGCGGCCAGGTGGGGCAGATTGCGGTCGCCGCTGCCGTGCGCGCGCTGCTCGACGGCAGCGCCATCGACCCCTCACACCCGCACTGCGGCCGCGTGCAAGACCCGTATTCGATCCGCTGCGTGCCGCAGGTGATGGGCGCGTGCCTGGACAACCTGCACCACGCTGCCCGTGTCCTCGCCATCGAGGCGAATGCCGCGTCGGACAACCCGCTGGTATTCAGCAATGGTGACGTCATTTCGGGCGGCAACTTCCATGCCGAGCCGGTCGCCTTTGTGGCCGACATCATTGCGCTGGCCGTGTCTGAAATCGGCGCCATCTCGGAGCGGCGCCTGTCCTTGCTGCTCGACCCCGGCCTCTCGGGCCTGCCCGCCTTCCTCATCAGCGACAGCGGCGTGAACTCGGGTTTCATGATTGCGCAGGTCACCGCTGCTGCCCTGGCCGCCGAGAACCAGTGCCTGGCCAACCCCAGCAGTGTGACCAGCCTGCCCACCTCCGCCAACCAGGAAGACCATGTGTCCATGGCGACCTACGGCGCGCGCCGCCTGGGCGACATGGTGCGCAATACGGCGGTGATGGTCGGCATCGAAGCCATGGCCGCAGCGCAGGGCATGGAGTTTGACCGCAGCCTCCCGTCGTCCCCCCTCATCGAAGCCCAGTTCGCCGCCATCCGCCAGCGTGTGGCCTATCTGGAGCAGGACCGTTTCCTCGCACCCGACATCGAGTCCATGCGCGAATGGGCGCAGCAGTCCACGTGGCCTGCGCCGCTTTTGCATTGCCTGCCCAGCCACGCTTGAGCCCGCCTTATTCCAGTCCACGCATTTTCAGGAGCCTCCCCATGAACGCCAACGATGCCATCCTTTCCGCAACGTCCACCGATCCCCGTTTTGATGCCAGCCGCGTGATCCGCGCGCCGCGCGGCAGCCAACTCACCTGCAAAAACTGGCTGACCGAAGCGGCCTACCGCATGATCCAGAACAACTTGGACGCCGAGGTGGCGGAAGACCCGAAAAATCTGGTCGTCTACGGCGGCATTGGCCGCGCCGCGCGCAACTGGGAATGCTTCGACCAGATCCTGGCCTCGCTCAAAGACCTCAGCAGCGACGAAACCCTGCTGGTGCAGTCGGGCAAGCCGGTCGGCGTATTCAAGACGCACGAGAACGCACCGCGCGTACTGATCGCCAACTCCAACCTGGTCCCCAAATGGGCCAACTGGGAGCACTTCAACGAACTCGACCGCAAGGGCCTGTTCATGTACGGCCAGATGACGGCGGGCAGCTGGATCTACATCGGCAGCCAGGGCATCGTGCAGGGCACGTTCGAAACCTTTGTGGAAGCGGGCCGCCAGCACTACAACAACGACCTGTCGGGAAAGTGGATTCTCACCGCCGGCCTGGGCGGCATGGGCGGCGCGCAGCCGCTGGCCGCCACGCTGGCGGGCGCCTGCTCGCTCAACATCGAATGCCAGCAAAGCAGCATCGACTTTCGCCTGCGCACCCGCTATGTGGACAAGCAGGCGCGTGACATCGACCACGCGCTCGAACTCATCGCGCAGCACACGGCGGCCAAAGAGGCTGTCTCCATCGCCCTGCTGGGCAATGCCGCCGACATCGTTCCTGAACTGGTGCGCCGCGCCCAGGCGGGCGGCATGCGCCCCGACCTGGTGACCGACCAGACCTCGGCGCACGACCTCATCAATGGCTACCTGCCCAGCGGCTGGAGCGTGGCGCAGTGGCGCGCCGCGCAAAAAGACCCCGCGCAGCACGCTGCGCTGACCAAAGCGGCCTCCCAATCCTGCGCCGTGCATGTGCAGGCCATGCTCGACTTCCAGGCCATGGGCATTCCCACGGTGGACTACGGCAACAACATCCGCCAGGTGGCGTTCGACCAGGGCGTGAAAAACGCCTTCGATTTCCCCGGCTTCGTGCCCGCTTACATCCGTCCGCTGTTTTGCGAAGGCAAGGGGCCGTTCCGCTGGGTGGCGCTCTCGGGCGACCCGGAAGACATCTACAAGACCGACGCCAAGCTCAAGGAGCTGTTCCCCAACGACAAGCCGCTGCACCGCTGGCTCGACATGGCGCGCGAACGCATCGCCTTCCAGGGCCTGCCAGCACGCATCTGTTGGCTGGGCCTGGGCGAGCGCGACAAGGCGGGCCTGGCCTTCAACGAGATGGTCAAAAGCGGCGAGCTCAAGGCCCCCATCGTGATTGGCCGCGACCACCTCGATACCGGCTCGGTCGCCAGCCCCAACCGCGAAACTGAAGCCATGAAGGACGGCACCGATGCAGTCAGCGACTGGCCGCTGCTCAACGCGCTGCTCAACACCGCTGGCGGCGCCACCTGGGTCAGCCTGCACCACGGCGGCGGCGTGGGCATGGGCTACTCGCAGCACTCGGGCATGGTCATCGTCGCCGATGGCACCGATGCGGCGGCCGAGCGCCTGGCGCGTGTGCTGGTGAACGACTGCGGCTCGGGCGTGATGCGCCATGCGGATGCGGGTTACGAGCTGGCGATTGCGACCGCCAAGAAACAAGGCCTGAAACTTCCCATGATTGCCTGA
>JANJTW010000233.1 GCA_024710925.1 Rhodocyclaceae bacterium
ATGGACATCCTCGGCCTGTCGACCTGGCTGCGCTATCTGGAAATGCACGGTGAGCAGGTGCCCTTCCCGCCGAACGGCTATCAGGGCGACTACGTGCGCGGCATGGCCAAGCAGATGCAGCTGGCGCACCGCGACAAGTACGTCCGGAAAGCCGCCGCCGTGCTCGCCGGTACGCCGGGCCTGCCGGAGGCCGCGCGCGCCGACGACGACGCAAAGCACCAGCGCGAGCTGCATCTCGATGCGCTGATCGCCAACGCCAAGACCCTGCTCGGCGAGGACTGGGCCTACGTGCACAACCACGCGCTGACCGAACAGCTGGCCGACTGCCGCGACGACCTCGAAGAGTTCGGCGTGCACTTCGAGGTCTGGTTCTCGGAGAAGGCGCTCTACGACACCGGCCTCGTCGCCCGCGTCGTCGACAAGCTGGAGCAGGCCGGCCACATCTACCTGCAGGATGGCGCCAAGTGGTTCCGCTCGACCGCCTTCGGCGACGAGAAGGACCGTGTCGTGCAGCGCGAGAACGGCCTTTACACCTATTTCGCCTCCGACATCGCCTACCACCTGAACAAGTTCGAGCGCGGCTTCGACAAGGTCATCAACATCTGGGGCGCCGACCACCACGGCTACATCCCTCGCGTCACCGGCGCGCTGAAGGCGCTGGCGCTGGATGCCGACAAGCTGCACGTGGCGCTGGTGCAGTTCGCGGTGCTCTACCGCAACGGCCAGAAGGCCTCGATGTCGACGCGTTCGGGCGAGTTCGTGACGCTCAGGGACCTGCGCCGCGAAGTCGGCAACGACGCCTGCCGCTTCTTCTACGTGCTCAGGAAATCCGACCAGCACCTCGACTTCGACCTCGACCTGGCGAAGAGCCAGTCGAACGAGAACCCGGTCTATTACATCCAGTACGCGCACGCCCGCATCTGCTCGGTGCTGAACGCCTGGACGGAAGCCGGCGGCGACGCGGCGGAACTGGCCAAGGCCGACCTCGGCCGCCTCGACAACCCGCGCGAACTGGCGATCGCCGCCAAGCTCGCCGAATTCCCGGAAATCGTCGTCGCCGCCGCCGCCGATCTGGCGCCGCACGCCGTCGCCTTCTACCTGAAGGACCTCGCCGCCGATTTCCACAGCTGGTACAACGCCGAGCGCATGCTGGTCGACGACGTCGCACTGAAGGATGCGCGCGTCGCGCTGGCCGCCGCCGTCCGGCAGACGATCCGGAACGGCATGGCGATCCTCGGCGTGTCCTGCCCGGAATCGATGTAACCCGCCTCAAAGGAAACCCTGCGCACCCATGAGCCGCGACATGAAACCCAAACGCGCCCCGGCCCGCAAGAAGTCGGCCGGCGGCACGCTGGTCGGCCTGTTCGTCGGCCTCGTCCTCGGCATCGTCGGGGCCGCGGCCGTCGTCTGGTACATCAACAAGATGCCGACGCCGTTCAAGCAACCGCCGGTGCAGCCGGCGGCGAAGGCCGATGCCGGCAAGGCGCCGCCGGCCGACGGGCCGGCGCCGTTGCCGGGCAAGCCGGGCGATCCGGTGCCGGAGAAGCGCTTCCAGTTCTACGACATCCTGCCCGGCAAGAGCGAGGCGCAGGTCGAAGGCGCGCCGGAGGCGAAGGACAAGGGCAAGGAAACGGCCGTCGCCGGCAAGGAGAACATCTTCCTGCAGGCCGGTTCGTTCCAGAATCCGGGCGATGCCGACAACCAAAAGGCCCGGCTTGCGTTATTGGGCATGGAGGCCGCCATCCAGCAGGTGATGGTGCAGGACAAGGTGTGGTACCGCGTCCGCCTCGGGCCCTACACGAAGATCGACGAAGTCAACAAGGTCCGTGCCGAACTCGCCCGCCAGGGCATCGAGGCGGCCGTGGCCAAGAAGGATTGAGAACCAGGAGAAGAACGATGCAGAAACGCCGCTTCCTCAACACCGTCCTCGGCCTTGCCGCCGCCCTCGTACTCGGCGCCGGCGCGGCACATGCGCAGCAGCCGGTCGCCGGCCGCGACTTCGCGCCGATCTCGCCGGCGCAGCCGGGCGACAATCCGGCGAAGATCGAGATCGTCGAGTTCTTCTCGTACGGCTGCCCGCATTGCAAGGAGTTCCACCCGCTGGTCAGCAAGTGGGCGGCGGCGCTGCCGGCCGACGTCTCGTTCAAGCGCGTGCCGGTGTCCTTCGGCCGCGCCCAGTGGTTCAACCTCTCCCGCCTGTACTACGCCGCCGAGGCCATCGGCGAGCTCGGCCGCCTCGACGACGCGGCCTTCGTCGCGCTGCACGAGAAGAACGTCAAGCTCTACGACGACGCGACGATCAACCAGTTCGCCGTGCAGCAGGGCGTCGACGGCCGCAAGTTCGCCGAGGCCTACAACTCCTTCGGCGTGAAGAGCAAGGCGCAGCGCGGCGACCAGCTGGCGCAGGCCTACAAGATCCAGGGCGTGCCGGCGATCGCCGTCGATGGCCGCTACCTGGTGCTCAACGAGGGGCTGAAGAGCTACGAGGACCTGCTCGCGCGGACCGACAAGCTGATCGCCAGGGCGCGCGCCGAGAGGAAGAAGTAAGCCGGTGAGCGCACCGCCCGACCCCGCGAAAACCCGCAGCCCGCTGCGGGTTTTTGTTACCGGCGCCTCCAGCGGCATCGGCGCCGCGCTGGCC
>JANJTW010000004.1 GCA_024710925.1 Rhodocyclaceae bacterium
GGACGCTGTGGTAGACTCCGCAGCCTATCCCATCGTTCCCGAGAAATCCATGTCCGGCAACACTTTCGGCACCCTGTTCACCGTCACTTCCTTCGGCGAATCGCACGGCCCGGCGATCGGCTGCGTCGTGGATGGCTGCCCACCGGGGCTGGAGATTTCAGAGGCCGACATCCAGGCCGAGCTCGATCGCCGCAAGCCGGGAACTTCGCGCCATGTGACGCAGCGCCGCGAGCCGGATACCGTCGAAATCCTCTCCGGGGTGTTCGAGGGACGGACCACCGGCACGCCGATCGGTCTGCTGATCCGCAATCAGGATCAGCGCAGCAAGGATTACGGAAACATCGCAGAGACTTTCCGTCCCGGCCATGCCGACTATGCCTATACGCAGAAGTACGGATTCCGCGATTATCGCGGCGGCGGCCGTTCGTCGGCCCGGGAGACCGCGGTGCGCGTGGCCGCCGGTGCGATTGCGCGCAAGTGGCTGTGCGAGCGCTATGGCGTGACGATCCGTGGCTGGATGAGCCAGCTGGGGCCGCTCGAGATTCCTTTCGTGGATGCCGCGCAGATCGGCGAGAACCCCTTCTTCGCCCCGAACGCGACAATCGTGCCGCAGCTCGAGGCGTATATGGACGAGTTGCGGAAATCCGGCGATTCGGTCGGCGCAAAGATCACCGTGACCGCCAGCGGCTTGCCGCCAGGATGGGGGGAGCCGGTATACGACCGGCTCGATGCGGAGATTGCCTACGCGATGATGGGCATCAACGCGGTCAAGGGCGTCGAGATCGGCGCCGGTTTCGCCTGCGTCGCGCAGAAGGGCAGCGAGCATGGCGACGAGATGACGCCGGCGGGGTTCCTTTCGAACCATGCCGGTGGGGTGCTCGGCGGTATTTCGACCGGGCAGGATGTCGTGGTCAACCTGGCGATCAAGCCCACCTCGAGCATCCGGTTGCCGCGTCGCTCGGTCAATCTGGCCGGCGAACCGGCCGTGGTGGAAACGCATGGCCGGCACGATCCCTGTGTCGGCATTCGGGCGACACCGATCGCCGAGGCGATGCTGGCGTTGGTGCTGATCGACCATGCCCTGCGCCATCGCGCGCAGTGCGGAGACGTGGCCTGCGCGGTGCCGCGCATTCCCGGCAGCGCGTGACCGGACCGTTGCCCGGCAGCCGCCCGGCGGCGGGACGGGCATCGCGCATCCGGTAGAATCGCCGGATGCATCGTCTTCCCTACTGGCGCCTTTCCAGCTACTACTTTTTCCATTTCGCCTTCATCGGCGCCTTTTCGCCCTATTTCGGGCTCTACCTGCAGTCGCTGTCGTTTTCCGCGTGGGACATCGGCCTGCTGATGTCGCAGATGCAGCTGATGCGCCTGTTCGGCCCCTACGTCTGGGGCGCGCTCGCCGACCGCGCCGCCCGCCGCGTGCCGATCGTCCGGCTGGCCGGCGCGGCCAGCCTGCTCGGTTTCGCCGCCTTCTTCCTCGCCAGCGATTTCGTCGCGCTGCTCGTCGCGATGGCGCTGATGGCCTTCTTCTGGAGCGCGGCGCTGCCGCTGGTCGAGACGATCACCTTCGACCACCTGCGCGAGGAGGCTGCGCGCTACAGCCGCGTCCGGCTGTGGGGTTCGGTCGGCTTCGTCGTCGCCGTGATGGGCACCGGCGCGCTGCTCGACGCGCTGCCGCTGGCGGCGCTGCTCTGGGTCTGTCTGGCGATCCTCGCCGGCATCCTTGCCTGCGCGGCCATGCTGCCGGAAGCGCCGGTGCATTGCGCCGCGGGCACGGCGCAGCCGGTCGGCGAGATCGTCCGCCAGCCGCGCGTCGCGGCGCTGCTCGCCGCCTGCTTCGCGATGTCGGCGGCGCACGGCGCGCTCTACATCTTCTACTCGATCCACCTCGCCGAGCACGGCTACGGCAAGACGGCGATCGGTGCGCTGTGGTCGCTCGGCGTGCTCGCCGAGATCGGCGTCTTCATGGCCATGGCGCGGCTGATGCGGCGCTTCAGCCTGCGCGCGATCCTGCTCGCCAGCTTCGCCGCGGCGGTGGCCCGCTTCGTGATGATCGGCTGGGGCGTCGACTCGCCGGCGATCGTCGTCGTCGCCCAACTGTTGCACGGACTGACCTTCGGCGCCTTCCACGCGGCGGCCATCGCCGCCGTCAACCGCTGGTTTCCGGGGCGTTGCCAGGCGCGCGGGCAGGCGCTCTATTCCAGCCTGTCGTTCGGCGCCGGCGGTCTGGCGGGCGGCCTGTTCAGCGGCTGGAGCTGGGATGCGCTGGGTTCGGCGATCACCTACGGCGGCAGCGCCGTCTTCGCCCTCGCCGGCCTGCTGCTGGTCTGGGGCTGGGTGCGTGAAGACGGTGTCGGCGACGCGGGCGGTTCGCGCGTTATTTCCGGAACCTGACCGCCGAGGAGGTCTGCCATGAAGGGAAGTCCGCTCCTGATCGCCATGCTGCTCGCCATCGGCGCCTGTGCCACCGTGCAGACGACGCGGCCCGGCGTCGTCGGCGTCGAGCGCGAACAGACGATGCTGGCCTCGGCGGAGTCGGTCAACGGCCAGGCCGAGGCCGCCTACCGGCAGACCTTGCAGGAAGCACAGAAGCAGGGGCGCCTCAACCGCAATCCGGCGGAGGTCGCGCGCGTGCGCGCCATCGCCGCCCGACTGATCGCTGCCACCGGCGCCTTCCGCGCTGACGCGCCGGCGTGGAAGTGGGAGGTGAGCGTGCTGACGGCGCAGGACATCAACGCCTGGTGCATGCCCGGCGGCAAGATCGCCGTCTATAGCGGCCTGATCGAACGGCTGCGGCCGACCGACGACGAACTGGCGGCGGTGATCGGCCACGAGATCGCGCACGCGCTACGCGAGCACGGCCGCGAGAAGGCCGGGCAGGCGATGGGCGTCGGCGTCGCCGCGGCGATCGGCGGCGTTCTCGTCGGATCGAGCCTGGGCGTCGACCCGGGCCTCGGGCGGAGCGTTCTCGGCACCGTCGGTGACCTTGCCTTCATGCGCCCGAACTCGCGCGGGATGGAGCAGGAGGCGGACCACATTGGCGTCGAGCTGGCGGCGCGCGCCGGCTACGATCCGTATGCGGCGATCGGGCTGTGGGAGAAGATGCGGCAGGCCGGGGGCGGCAGTCCGCCGCAGTGGCTGTCGACGCATCCGTCGCACGAGACGCGGATCGCCGACCTCCGGCGCATCGCCGACCGCGTCGCCCCCGCCTATCGCCCCGGCATGCCGCCCAGATAGCGGCTTCGGCGGTGGCGCAAGTGCCTGACGCTGTGACATAATTCCCCTCTTTTCCGGCCCCGCAACAGGCGACTAGCAGAACATGGCGCAGACCCTTTACGACAAGCTCTGGCAGAACCACGTCGTCCATCAGGAAGACGACGGTACCGCCCTCATCTACATCGACCGCCACCTGGTGCACGAAGTCACCAGCCCGCAGGCTTTCGAAGGCCTCAAGCTGGCCGGCCGCAAGCCCTGGCGGATCTCCTCGATCGTCGCCACCGCCGATCACAACACGCCGACCGACCACTGGGACAAGGCCGAGGGCACCGCCGCTATCGACGACCCGATCTCGCGGCAGCAGGTCGAGACGCTGGACGCCAACATCCGCGCCGTCGGCGCGCTTGCCTACTTCCCGTTCAAGGACGCGCGGCAGGGAATCGTGCACGTCGTCGGCCCGGAGAACGGCGCGACGCTGCCGGGCATGACCGTCGTCTGCGGTGACTCGCACACCTCGACGCACGGCGCCTTCGCCTGCATGGCGCACGGCATCGGCACCTCCGAGGTCGAACACGTGCTGGCGACGCAGTGCCTGGTGCAGAAGAAGTCGAAGTCGATGCTGATCCGCGTCGATGGCGAGCTCGGCCGCGGCGTCACCGCCAAGGACGTGGCGCTGGCGATCATCGGCCGCATCGGTACCGCTGGCGGCACCGGCTACGCCATCGAATTCGCCGGCAGCGCCATCCGCGGGCTGTCGATGGAAGGGCGCATGACCCTGTGCAACATGGCCATCGAGGCCGGCGCGCGCATGGGCTTCGTCGCCGTCGACGACACCACCATCGACTACCTGCGCGGCCGCCCGTTCTCGCCGACCGGCGAGATCTGGGACAAGGCCGTCGCCTACTGGCGCACGCTGACCTCGGACGAGGGCGCGCAGTTCGACCGCGTCGTCGAGCTCTCCGCCGCCGACATCGCGCCGCAGGTGACCTGGGGCACCTCGCCGGAGATGGTGGTGCCGGTTACCGCAACCGTTCCCGATCCGGCGAAGGAAACCGATCCGGTCAAGCGCGAAGGCATGGAGCGCGCGCTGCAGTACATGGGGCTTGTGCCGAACACGCCGATCAGCGAGATCGCCATCGACAAGGTGTTCATCGGTTCGTGCACCAACTCGCGCATTGAAGATCTGCGCGCCGCCGCCGCCGTGCTCAAGGGGCGTCGCGTCGCCGCCAGCGTCAAGCTGGCGCTGGCCGTGCCGGGCTCGGGTCTGGTCAAGCGGCAGGCCGAAGAGGAAGGACTCGACCGGATCTTCGTCGCCGCCGGCTTCGAATGGCGCGAGCCGGGCTGCTCGATGTGCCTGGCGATGAACGCCGACCGGCTGGAGCCGGGCGAGCGCTGCGCCTCGACGTCGAACCGCAACTTCGAGGGGCGCCAGGGACCGGGTGGCCGCACGCACCTGGTCAGCCCGCAGATGGCGGCGGCGGCGGCGATCGCCGGGCATTTCGCCGACGTGCGCGAGGCGCTCTGAACGGAATGCGGCGATGAGGCGCGTCGCCCCCGGGCTGCTGCTCCTCGGCGCGCTGCTCGCCGGCTGCAATACGGCGCAGGGCGTGAAGAAGGACGTGCAGCGCGGCGGCGAGGTCGCCGGCGAAGCCATCCAGAAGGGCGGCGAGGCGGTCGAGAAGGCGATGCACAAGGCCGGCGAGGTCGTCGGCGATGGATTGAAGAAGGGCGGCGAAGCCGTCCAGAAGGTGACGGAATAATGGAAAAATTCGTGAAACTTGAAGGCCTGGTGGCGCCGCTCGACCGCAACAACGTCGACACCGACGCGATCATCCCGAAGCAGTTCCTGAAGTCGATCAAGCGTTCCGGCTTCGGCCCGAACGCCTTCGACGAGTGGCGCTACCTCGACGTCGGCCAGCCCGGGCAGGACTGCTCGCCGCGGCCGAAGAACCCGGATTTCGTGCTCAACCAGCCGCGCTACCAGGGCGCGCAGGTGCTGCTGACGCGGCAGAACTTCGGTTGCGGCAGCTCGCGCGAGCACGCGCCGTGGGCGCTGCTCGACTTCGGCTTCAAGGCGATCATCGCCGAATCGTTCGCCGACATCTTCTTCAACAACTGCTTCAAGAACGGCATCCTGCCGATCGTGCTGCCGGCCGCCGAGGTCGATGCGCTGTTCGCGCAGGTCGAGGCGACGCCAGGCTATACGCTGACCGTCGACCTGCCGGCGCAGGCGGTGATGCGTCCGGACGGCAAGGCGATGCCGTTCCAGGTCGATGCCTTCCGCAAGGAATGCCTGCTCAACGGCTGGGACGACATCGGCCTGACGCTGCGCCACGCCGACAAGATCCGCGCCTTCGAGGAAAGGCGCCGTGTCGAGCAGCCCTGGCTGTTCGCGCAATAACCCCACGACACAGGAACGAACCATGAAGATTTGCGTGCTGCCGGGCGACGGCATCGGTCCCGAAATCACGGCGGAAGCCGTGCGCGTGCTGAACGCCCTCGGCCTCGGCCTCGAAATGGAAGAAGCGCTGCTCGGCGGTTGCGCGGTGGACGCCACCGGCAACCCCTACCCGGAAGCGACGCAGAAACTGGCGAAAGAGGCCGATGCCGTGCTGCTCGGCGCCGTCGGCGGCCCGCAGTGGGACACGCTGCCGCGCGAACAGCGGCCGGAGCGCGGCCTGCTCGGCATCCGCAAGCAGCTCGGCCTGTTCGCCAACCTGCGCCCGGCGATCCTCTACCCGGAACTGGCCAACGCCTCGACGCTGAAGCCGGAAGTGGTCGCCGGCCTCGACATCCTGATCGTCCGCGAACTCACCGGTGACATCTACTTCGGCCAGCCGCGCGGCATCGAGGTGCGCGACGTCGATGGCCAGAGCCAGCGCTTCGGTTTCAACACCATGCACTACACCGAGAGCGAGATCCGCCGCATCGGCCGCGTCGCCTTCGAGGCCGCGAGGAAGCGCAACCGGAAGCTGTGCTCGGTGGACAAGATGAACGTGCTCGAAACGACGCAGCTGTGGCGCGACGTGATGAACGAGCTGGCGCCGGAATACCCGGACGTCGAGCTGACGCACATGCTGGTCGACAACGCCGCGATGCAGCTGGTCAAGGCGCCGAAGCAGTTCGACGTGATGGTCACCGGCAACATGTTCGGCGACATCCTCTCGGACGAAGCCTCGATGCTGACCGGCTCGATCGGCATGCTGCCGTCGGCCTCGCTCGACGCCAACAACAAGGGCCTCTACGAGCCGTCGCACGGTTCGGCGCCGGACATCGCCGGCCAGGGCATCGCCAATCCGCTGGCGACGATCCTTTCGGCGGCGATGATGCTGCGCTATACCTTCAGTCAGGAAGAAGCGGCGCAGCGCATCGAGGGCGCCGTGAAGAAGGTGTTGGCGCAAGGTTTCCGCACCGGCGACATCTACGAGCCGGGCACGAAGAAGGTCGGTACGAAGGAAATGGGCGACGCGGTCCTCGCGGCACTTTGATCGCTTTGATCTGAATCGTGGTGCGCCGCACCATCTGTGGTAGCGTTACATTTTTGTTGAGTTTTTTGCCGAGGAAGCAGCGATGAAGCGAGTGGGTCTGGTAGGTTGGCGCGGCATGGTCGGTTCGGTCCTCATGCAGCGCATGGTGGAAGAGGGCGATTTCGCCCACATCGAGCCGGTGTATTTCTCGACCTCGAACGCCGGCGGCAAGGCCCCGGTCTTCGGCGGCAAGGAGGCGGCCGCGCCGCTGCAGGACGCGACGAACATCGACGCGCTGAAGGCCTGCGACATCGTCATCACCTGTCAG
Source organism: Rhodocyclaceae bacterium (assembly GCA_024710925.1). GTDB lineage: Bacteria > Pseudomonadota > Gammaproteobacteria > Burkholderiales > Rhodocyclaceae > Proximibacter. The sequence goes on from JANJTW010000004.1 coordinate 7,012, forward strand.
GGCGGCGACTACACCAAGGAAGTCTTCCCGAAGCTGCGCGCGGCCGGCTGGAACGGCCACTGGATCGACGCCGCCAGCGCGCTGCGCATGGCCGACGACGCCGTCATCATCCTCGATCCGGTCAACATGAACGTGATCAAGGATTCGCTGGCCAGGGGCGGCCGGAACTGGATCGGCGGCAACTGCACCGTCTCGCTGATGCTGATGGGCCTGGGCGGCCTGTTCCAGAACGATCTCGTCGAATGGGCGACGTCGATGACCTATCAGGCGGCTTCCGGCGCCGGCGCGCAGAACATGCGCGAGCTGATCTCGCAGATGGGCGTCATCCATGATTCGGTCAAGGATCTGCTCGCCGACCCGGCCTCGGCCATCCTCGACATCGACCGCAAGGTCGCCGAAACCATCCGTTCGGACGCCTTCCCGAAGAAGAACTTCCGCAACACCCCGCTCGCCGGTTCGCTGATCCCGTGGATCGACGTCCCGGTCGACGGCGGCCAGTCGAAGGAAGAGTGGAAGGGCGGCGCCGAGTGCAACAAGATCCTCGGCCGCCCGGCCTTCAAGACCGCCGGCTCGATCCCGATCGACGGCCTCTGCGTGCGTATCGGCGCCATGCGCTGCCACTCGCAGGCGCTGACCATCAAGCTGAAGAAGGATGTGCCGCTCGACGAGCTGACGCAAATCATCGGCACCGCCAACGATTGGGTCAAGGTCGTGCCGAACGAGCGCGAGATCAGCGAGCGCGAACTCACGCCGGCCGCCGTCACCGGCACGCTGACCGTCCCGGTCGGCCGTCTGCACAAGATGGCGATGGGGCCCGAGTACCTGGCCGCCTTCACTTGCGGCGACCAGCTGCTGTGGGGCGCCGCCGAGCCGCTGCGCCGCATGCTGCGCATCCTGCTCGACGCCTGAGCGATGCGTGAGCATCGCGAGGAAGTACTCTCGGTGTGCGCCTAAGCGATGCACGGACATCGCGAGGAAGTACGCTTGGGGTAAGACTGATCGGGCAAAAGCTGCCGGAAAAGCCGGGTGCCGTAACGGGCCCCGGCTTTTTTTCGTCTGTGGGAAAAACGCAACGGAAACGGCCGATATTAGAAGGAAGTTGAGCTTGCATGGCTAACTTCATGATGTTATTTTAAATATTCCAAATAGACGCTCTCTAAGGGTGGCGCGGTGACAAATAAACCACAATCCACGCTCAAGCTTCGTGCCTCGACGCTGGCCCTGGCGGCCGGTTTCGCGCTCTCCGCACTGCCTCTGGCGGTCCATGCTGCCGGACTCGGCAAGGTGACCGTTTTTTCCGCGCTCGGCCAGCCGTTGCGCGCCGAGGTCGAACTGTCGGCAACGCGCGAAGAACTGTCGAGCATGAAGGCCAGCCTGGCGTCGCCCGAATCCTTCAAGGCGGCCGGGCTCGATTATCCGGCAGCGCTCTCCGGCGTCCGCTTTGTCATTGACAAGCGCGCCAGCGGCGATCTGGTCGTCCGCCTCGATTCCGACCGGCCGGTCAACGAGCCCTTCGTCGACCTGCTGGTCGAACTCAATTGGGCCTCCGGGAGGCTCGTCCGCGAGTACACCTTTCTTCTTGATCCCCCGGAAGTAGCTGCCAAGGCGGCAGCCCCCGTCGCCATGCCGGCGGCGAAGCCGATGACGCCGAAGGTTCCCGAACCGGCGGCACCGTCTTCGGCACCGCCTGCGACGGCGCCGAAGGCGGCGGCGCTTCCCGCTACCCAGCCGGCCGCTACGCATGAAGTGAAGCGCGGCGACACCCTGCGCAAGGTCGCAACGGCGAATCAGCACGAGGGCGTTTCGCTCGAACAGATGCTGGTCGGCCTCTATCGCGCGAACAAGGATGCTTTCGACGGCGGCAACATGAACCGCCTGAAGTCCGGTCGCATCCTGACCGTGCCCGAGCGTGCCGAGGTCGAAGCCATCGCCGACGGCGAGGCGCGCAAAGTCGTCGCGGTACAGGCGGCCGACTGGAATGCCTATCGCCGCAAGCTGGCTTCGGCCGCGGCACAGGCCCCGGCCGAAGCCGATGCCGCCAGTCAGGCGTCGGCTGGCCGGATCACGCCGAAGGTCGAGGACAAGGCGGCGCCGGCGACGGAGTCGCGCGACCAGGTCCGCGTTTCGAAGACCGAGGTTGGCAAGGGCAAGCCCGGTGCGGCCGGCGAGGACGAATTCCTGGCCAAGGACAAGGCCCTGAAGGAAGCGAACGACCGCCTGGCGGCCCTCGAAAAGAACGTCAACGAGCTGCAGAAGCTGCTCGAAATGAAGAACCAGAGCCTGGCCGAATTGCAGAAGCAGGCGGGCAAGCCGGCGGTTGCCGAGGCCTCGCCTCCGGAACCGGCCAAGCCCGCGGCGCCGGTTGCAGCGGCCAAGCCGGCCGAACAGGCAAAGCCCGACGAAGCGGCGAAACCGGCCGAAACGCCGAAGGCGGAGGAGGCCAAGCCGGCCGAGCCGCCGAAGGCTGCCGAAGCAGCGCCGCCCCCGCCGAAGCCGAAACCCAGGGTCGTGCCGCCGCCGCCGCCCGAGGAACCCAGCTTCGTCGAGGAACTGATGGGCAACCCGATGCTGCTTGCCGGTGGTGGCGGCATTCTGGCGTTGCTGCTGGCCTATGTCGCGATCAAACGCCGCCGCTCGGCCGCGGCCGAGGCGGAGGCGCCGCTGGCAGCGACCACGGCCGACCTGTCGCAGGGGGGGCTGAGCGAAAATTCGGTGTTCCGCAATACCGGCGGGCAGAGCGTCAACACGTCGCAGACCCCGCCGCAGACCGATTTCAGCCAGGCCGGGCCGGGTACGATCGATACCGATGAAGTCGATCCGGTCGCCGAGGCCGACGTCTACATGGCCTACGGCCGCGATGCGCAAGCCGAGGAGATCCTGCTCGAAGCCAAGACCAAGGATCCGAAGCGGCATGCGATCCACCTCAAGCTGCTCGAAATCTATGCCAACCGCCAGAGCGCGGCGCAGTTCGACGCCTTGGCGACGGAACTCTACGGCGATACCGGCGGCGTTGGCGGCGACTGGGAAAAGGCCGCGGCGATGGGCCGCAAGCTCGACCCGCAGAATCCGCTGTATGGCGGAGGCGGCGCACCGGCGAAGCCAGCGTTCGATAGCGACGCGACGCTGGTTGTTTCTGCCGATGCGCTGAAGAGTACCGTCGCCATGCCGGGCCAGTTTGCGCAGATGGCGGAGGCGGCCGAGCCGCCGGTACAGGCCGCTGAGACCGTCGACACGACGGCCGCTGCCGCCGAGCCGGTGGCCGACGAAATGCCGGCCAGCCTCGATTTCGACCTCGGGCCCGCCGCCGCACCGGCGGCGATCGAGCCGCCGCCGGCCAGGAATTTCGACATGGAGTCGACGCTGACCCAGCCTGGCGCACTGCAGGCGGCGGCCGACGCCGACGGTGCGCTCGACTTCGATCTGGGCGCGGAAACGCCGGCCGCCGCTGCATCCCCGGCGCCGGCCGCGGAAGAGGCCGGTGGCCTCGATTTCGATCTGCCGGAAATCCGCGTCGACGCCACCCCGGCCGCCGAAGCGTCCGGCGGCCTCGACTTCGACCTCGGCTTCGATGCTGCCGCCACGCCGGAGCCGGCCCAGCCCGCCGCCGCGCCTGCCGAGCCGGAACCCACGGAGCAGGCGGCGGGCGACGGCCTCGAATTCGACGTCAATCTGAGCGAGTCCGCGACGTTTGCCGAGCCGGCAGCGACGCCGTCCTTCGACATGGCCTCGATCAGCCTCGATCTCGCCGAGCCGGACGCGCCGCCGGAGGATGTCGGGACCGCGTCCAGTTTCGAGTCGAGCCAGCTCGAAACCGTGGTCAATCCGGATCTCATCGCCTCGCTGACCAGCCAGGCCGAGCCGCTGCCGGCCGAAGCCAGCGAGGAAGTATCGACCAAGCTCGACCTGGCCAAGGCCTATGAGGAAATGGGCGACCTGGAAGGTGCGCGCGAGTTGCTGCAGGAAGTGTTGCAGGAAGGTAGCCCGGAGCAGCAGGCGACGGCGCAGTCGATGCTCGACCGGATCGCTTCCTGAGGGCCCCTGCCGGAGACCGGCGGGAACAAGTAAAATAGGCGGGCCGCGCTCCTTCCGGAGCGCGGCCTTTTCTTTTCTCCCGCCGCCTGGCCCTTCGCGCATCGATGTCACTGTTCGACGACCGCCTCACCCGACTTCCGCCACGGCACCCCGCGCACCGTCTCGGCTGCTGGCTGCTGGCCGTGGTCGCGCTGCAGTCGCTGACCGGGGGGCCGCTGGCGCTCGCCTTTCTGCTCGTGCCGTTTGCCGGCCGCGCCGTCGTCGTCCGCTGGGCCCGACTGGCCTGGCGTGCGCGCTGGCTGCTGCTGTCGCTCCTCGCCGTGCTCGCCTGGGGCATTGCCGGCGAGCCGGTACGCGCCGGCGGCGGTGCGTTGGTGCCGACCTGGGAGGGGCTGGGCGAAGGGCTGACGCAGCTCGGCCGCTTGCTGCTGGTGCTGGCGGCCGTCGCGCTGCTGCTGGAAACGACGCCGGTCGACCGGCTGATGGCCGGCTGCCACGTGCTGCTGCGGCCGCTGGCGGCGCTGCGCCTCGACGTCGACCGTGCGGTGGTGCGCCTGTCGCTCGCGCTGCATTACGCAGCGCGCATGCCGAAGGGCGGCTGGCGGCATCTGCTTGATCCCGATCCCGCGGCCGAGGCGCCGGCGACGGTGTCCTTGCGCCTGCCGCGCGCCACGGCCGGCGACTGGGCGGCGCTCGCCGCCATGCTGGCGCTGACCGGGGTGGTGCTTGCCGCATGAAAATCGCCCTCTGTCTCGAATATGACGGCCGCGCCTTCCACGGCTGGCAGACGCAGCCGGGCGGCGGCACCGTGCAGGATGCGCTGGAGAAGGCGCTCGCCGAGATCGCCGACGAGCCGATCGCCGTCGTCTGCGCCGGGCGTACCGACGCCGGTGTCCATGCCAGCTGCCAGGTCGTGCATTTCGAGTGCCTCGCCGAGCGGCCGCTGTCGGCCTGGGTGCGCGGCGTCAATACCTTCCTGCCGGACGCCGTCGCCGTGCGCTGGGCGCATCCGGTCGCCGACGATTTCCATGCCCGCTTTTCGGCGCGTGGCCGCCGCAACCGCGACCTGCTGCTCAACCGGCCGCAGCGGCCGGGGCTGACGCACGGCCGCGTCGGCTGGTTCCACCTGCCGCTCGACCTTGCCGCGATGCAGGCCGCCGCCGCGCGGCTGCTCGGCGAGCACGACTTCTCGGCCTTCCGCGCCGCCGAATGCCAGGCCAGGTCGCCGGTCAAGGACCTGCGCGAGGCCCGGGTCTGGCAGGCCGGCGACCACGTCGTCTTCGATTTCGAGGCGACTGCCTTCCTGCACCACATGGTGCGCAACCTGGTCGGTACGCTGGTTTATATCGGCAAGGGCAAGCATTCGCCGGCGTGGATCGACGAACTGCTCGAATGCCGCGATCGCAAGCGCGCGGCGCCGACCTTCGCGCCGGACGGGCTCTACCTGTCCGGCGTCAGCTACGAACCACACTGGGGCTTGCCGGAACTGCCTGCACCGGTACTCACGGGGATTTGACATGCCTGTCCGGATCAAGATCTGCGGCATCACCCGCATCACCGATGGCCGCGCCGCGGCGGACGCCGGCGCCGACGCGATCGGCTTCGTCTTCTATCCGAAGAGCCCGCGCTTCGTCGCGCTCGAACGCGCCGCCGAAATCGCCCGGGCGATGCCGCCCTTCGTCAGCATCGTCGGTCTCTTCGTCAATGCCGACGCGGCGACCGTGCGCGAGACGCTGGCGGCGGTACCGCTCAGCCTGCTGCAGTTCCACGGCGACGAGGACGAGGCCTACTGCTGCCAGTTCGACCGGCCCTACCTGAAGGCGGCGCGGATGAGGCCGGGCTTCGATTTGCTACAATACGCGGCTTCGTTTCCGTCGGCCCAGGCCATCCTGCTCGATGCCTTCGTCGAAGGCTATGGCGGTGCCGGCCACACCTTCGACTGGAGCCTGATCCCGAGCGGGCTGCCGCGGCCGGTCGTGCTTTCCGGCGGCCTGACCGTGGACAACGTGACCGAGGCCGTGCGCCGCGTGCGCCCGGCGGCGGTCGACGTGTCGTCCGGGGTCGAGATGTCGAAGGGCGTGAAGGATCACGCCAAGATTGCCGCCTTTATTGCTGGAGTTCGCAATGCAGAAGTATGACCTGCCGGACGACCGGGGCCACTTCGGCCCGTACGGTGGCCTGTTCGTCGCCGAGACGCTGATCCCGGCGCTGGAGGAACTGAAGGACGCCTATGCCGCCGCGCAGAAGGACCCGCAGTTCATCGCCGAATTCGAATACGAGCTGAAGCACTACGTCGGCCGGCCGAGCCCGATCTACCACGCCAAGCGCTGGTCCGGGCTGCTCGGCGGCGCGCAGATCTACCTGAAGCGCGAGGACCTCAACCACACCGGCGCGCACAAGGTGAACAACTGCATCGGCCAGGCCATGCTCGCCCGCCGCATGGGCAAACCGCGCGTCATCGCCGAAACTGGCGCCGGCCAGCACGGCGTCGCCACGGCGACGGTGGCTGCGCGCTACGGCATGGAATGCGTGGTCTACATGGGCAGCGAGGACGTCAAGCGCCAGGCCGCCAACGTCTATCGCATGAAGCTGCTCGGCGCCACCGTCGTGCCGGTCGAATCCGGCTCGAAGACGCTGAAGGATGCGCTGAACGAAGCGATGCGCGACTGGGTGACCAACGTGCACAACACCTTCTACATCATCGGCACCGTCGCTGGCCCGCACCCGTACCCGATGATGGTGCGCGACTTCCAGGCGGTGATCGGCGAGGAGTGCATCGGCCAGATGCAGGACATGCTCGGCCGCCAGCCGGATTACGCGATCGCCGCCGTCGGCGGCGGCTCGAACGCGATGGGCATCTTCTACCCGTACATCCCGGTCGAGGGCGTCAAGCTGGTCGGCGTCGAGGCCGCCGGCGACGGGCTGGATAGCGGCCGTCACGCGGCGTCGCTGGAGCGCGGGCGCCCCGGCGTGCTGCACGGCAACCGCACCTACCTGCTGCAGGACGAAGACGGCCAGATCATCGAGACGCACTCGATCTCGGCCGGCCTCGACTACCCGGGCGTCGGCCCGGAGCACGCCTGGCTCAAGGATTCCGGCCGCGCCGAATACGTCGGCATCACCGATGCCGAGGCGCTGCAGGCCTTCCACGACCTG
>JANJTW010000021.1 GCA_024710925.1 Rhodocyclaceae bacterium
CGCCTTCTCCAGCGCCATCGACGACGGAACCGTCGGCTCGCCGCGCGCCCGCGTCGCCGCCGCGTCGGCGATACGCCGCAGGATCGCCGGATTGTAAGGCTCTACCGCCGCCGAGAAGCGCAGGTGCATCTCGGTATATTCGTGCGCGCAATAGACCTCGGTGTCGTCCGGCAGCGCCGCGAGCCGCGCCAGCGAAGCCGCCATCTGCGCCGGCGTCCCCTCGAACAGCCGGCCGCAGCCGGCGCCGAACAACGTGTCGCCGCAGAACAGCCGCTGGCCCGACAGATAGGCGATGTGTCCGCGCGTATGGCCGGGTACGGCGAGCACGTCGAAGGCGACGCCGAGGCCGTCGATAACGACCCGCTCGCCACCCCGAAGTGGGTGGGTGAGGCCTGTGATAGACTCGGCAGCCGGTCCGAAGACCGCCGCGCCGTAGCGGGAAACGAGGCGTTCGACGCCGCCCTGATGGTCGGCGTGGTGATGCGTGACGAGGATCGCGCACAGCCGCAGCCCGGTTTCCGCAAGCACGGCCTCGACCGGTGCCGCGTCGCCGGGGTCGACCACCGCCGCGCAACCGCCGCGGGCGAGCAACCAGATGTAGTTGTCGCGGAAGGCCGGGATCGGCCGGATATCGAAGGTTGTGGTGTCGGGCTCGGCAGTCATCGCCTAATTGTCGGAGAAGCACGCGCAATGTCAAACCCCGGTCTCGAACGCTGGCTGCTGTCGCCGCCGGGCCGCTACGTGCTCGACTGGGAATGCGCGCGCATCGACGCGACGGTCGCCGACGTCTTCGGCTACAACGCGTTGCAACTCGGGCTGCCGCAGATCGACCTGCTCGCGCAGAACCGCATCCCGTTCCGCCAGCGCGCCGGCCTGCCGAGCGCGGACGGCCGCATCGACGTCAACTGCGACCTGCGCCAGCTGCCGATCGCCGCGAACAGCATCGACCTCGTCGTGCTGCCGCACGTGCTGGAGTTCTACGAGGAGCCGCACCAGATCCTGCGCGAGGTCGAGCGCGTGCTGATCCCGGAAGGCCAGGTCGTGATCACCGGTTTCAACCCGCTGTCGCTGTGGGGCGCACGCCGCTACCTGCCGCCACGCTCGCCGGAATTCCCGTGGCAGGGGCAGTACCTGACGCTGCGGCGGGTCAAGGACTGGCTGCAGTTGCTCGGCTTCGAGGTCGACAAGGGCAGCTTCGGTTGCTACGCGCCGCCGTGCCGTACAGCGCACTGGCTGCAGCGTTGGCAGTTCATGGAACGGGCCGGCGGTCGTGTCTGGCCTTTCGCCGGTGGCGTTTATCTGGTGCGCGCGGTCAAGCGCGTGCATAGCATGCGCCTGGTGCTGCCGGCCTGGCGCAACAGCAAGGCGCGCGCCAAGGCGCTGTCGCCGGTCGCACAGAAGGAGAGCCCGCATGGGCAATGAGGAAAAGAACGAAATCATCGAGATCTGGGCCGACGGCGGCTGCCGCGGCAACCCCGGCCCCGGCGGCTGGGGCGTGCTGCTGAAGGCGGGCGCGTACGAGAAGGAACTGTGGGGCGGCGAGCCGGCGACGACCAACAACCGCATGGAGCTGACCGCCGTCATCCGCGCGCTGGAAGCGATGAAGCGGCCGGTGCGCGCGCGCATCCACACCGACTCGCAGTACGTGCAGAAGGGCATCAGCGAGTGGATCCACGGCTGGAAGCGGAACGGCTGGAAGACCTCCGACAAGAAGCCGGTGAAGAACGCCGACCTCTGGCAGGAACTCGACGGGCTGGCCGCGAAGCACCGCCTGGAATGGCTGTGGGTCAAGGGCCACGCCGGCGACCCGGGCAACGAGCGCGCCGACGCGCTGGCCAACCGCGGCATCGACGAACTGCTCGGTACGCCGCGCGGCTGACCCCGGACCCGACCTCGATCAAGCCGCCGGCGGCAATGCCGCGGCAGAATGCGAAACCATGCGACAGATCTTCCTCGACACCGAAACCACCGGCCTCGAAACCCGCCTCGGCCACCGCATCATCGAACTCGCCTGCGTCGAGATGGTGAACCGCCGGCTGACGCGCCGGCACCTGCACTACTACGTCAACCCCGACCGCGACATCGACGAGGGCGCGCTCGCCGTACACGGCATCAGCCGCGAGTTCCTCGCCGACAAGCCGCGCTTCGGCGAGATCGCCAACGAGTTCCTCGACTTCATCCGCGGCGCCGAACTGGTCATCCACAACGCCGCGTTCGACGTCGGCTTCCTCGATAACGAGCTGAACATGCTCGGCCTGGCGCCGATCGAGACGGTCTGCGCGAACGTCCGCGACACGCTGAAGATGGCGCGCGAGCTGCATCCGGGCAAGAAGAACAACCTCGACGCGCTGTGCGACCGCTACGGCGTCGACAACTCGCACCGCGCGCTGCACGGCGCGCTGCTCGACGCGGAAATCCTCGCCGACGTCTATGTCGCGATGACGCGCGGCCAGGAGAGCCTGATCATCGACCTGACGCCGCAGCCCGGCGCGCAGATCGAGGTCGCCGCCAACCGCGAGCGGCGGCCGGCGCCGGTGCTGCGCGCCAGCGACGACGAACTGGCCGGGCACGCGCGCGTACTCGCCGCGATCCAGAAGGAAAGCAAGGGGAAATGTCTCTGGCTGCCCGCCGAGCCGCCGGCGCAATCCTGACCGTCCTTGCGGCGCTGCTCCTGCCGCCGGCCGGCCACGCCGCCCCGGCCAGGCCGTCGCAGCCGCTGCAGCCCTGGCTCGACGCCGCGCCCGCCGGCACCGTGCTGCGCCTGCCGCCCGGCACCTACACCGGCCCCGCCTTCCTCGACAAGCCGCTGACGCTCGACGGCCGCGGCGAGGTCACCGTCGACGGCGGCGGCCACGGCAGCGTGCTTGTCGTTCGCACCGGCGGCGCCACCGTGCGCGGCCTGCGCGTCGTCCGTTCCGGCGAGTCGCACGACGCGGTCGACAGCGGCATCGTCGTCGAAGGCGACGACAACCGCATCGAGGACAACGTCGTCGAGGACGTGCTGTTCGGCATCGTCCTGCACCGCGCCAACGACAACCTGGTCCGCGGCAACCGCATCCGCTCGAAGCCTTGGGACATCGCCGACCGCGGCGACGGGCTGCGCCTGTGGTACAGCATGGGCAACCGCATCGAGCAGAACGACATCGCGCAGATCCGCGACGTCACGATCAGCAATTCGCCGCGCAACCGCTATATCGGCAACAGCATCCGCGACAGCCGACGGGCGATGAACTTCCTCTTCTCGCACCGCAGCCTGGTCGAGGGCAACCGCCTCTCGCACAACAGCACCGGGCTGACCATCCTCAACTCCGACGGCATCATCATCCGCGGCAACCGCATCGCGCACGCGATGGACGCCTCCGGCGCCGGCGTCGCGCTGAAGGAATCGAGCGCGGCGCTGGTGCACGACAACGACATCCTGCACTGCGCCGTCGGCATCCTCGCCGATTCGCCGCTGCACTCGCTGAACCGCATCAGCATCGTCGGCAACCGGCTGTCGCACAACGTCACCGGCATCAGCTTCTACGGCGAGCGCGGCGGCCACCTGGTGCTTGCCAACCGGTTCACGCACAACCTGTGGCAGGCGACCGTCGGCGGCGACGAGCGCGACGACAAGAACGTCTGGCAGGGCAATTACTGGGACGACTACGAGGGCTTCGACCGCGACGCCGACGGCGTCGGCGACACGCCCTACGAGATCCGCGCCTACGCCGACCGCATCTGGATGGATACGCCGATGGCGCGCTTCTTCCGCAACTCGCCGGTGCTCGAACTGCTCGACTTCCTCGAACGGCTGGCGCCCTTCTCCAGCCCGGTGCTGATCCTGCGCGACCCGCAACCGGTCGCGCACAAGCGTTAATCGAGCAAAGCGTCGATCGCCGTCAGCGCCTCCAGTGCGCCGAGCGGCAGGCCGACCGCGCGCGTCAGGTCGCACTCGGGGCGGTCCGGATTGATGCGCAGCAGCGGCACGCCGAGCGACTCGCCGTACCAGCGCACCGTCGGTACCGCCAGCCCGGCGCCCAGTTCGACGACCAGCAGCCGTTCGACACTCTGCCGCCAGGCATCGAGCCGAAATTGCTGCGCCTCGCTGCGCCGGCCGAGCCAGGCGCCGTCGCCGAACATCAGGATGTTCGGCCGCGCCAGCCCGCCGCAGCACGGGCAACGCGGCGGCTCGCCGCGCAGCCGGCAGGCCGCCTCGTCTACGTCGGGCAGGAATCCGTCCGCCGGCCAGATCGCGTCGCTGCATGGCGTGGCGCATTGCAGGTGGTGGATCGAGCCGTGCACTTCGCAGATGCGTCCGGGGTTGAAACCGGCCTTCTGGAACTGGCCATCGACGTTGCTGGTAAAAACGAAGCCGCCGTCGGCCATGCGCGAAAGCCATTTCTTCAGGATGGCGAAGCCGGCGTGCGGCACGATGCGCCGGTAGAGCGCCAGCCGGTGCCCGTAGAAGCCCCAGGCCAGCGCCGGATCGGCGCGGAAGGCCGCCGGGCTGGCGATGTCCTCGAAGGCGATGCGCGCCTGAGCGAGCGCCGGGTAGGCGCGCCAGAACCCCTGCGTGCCGCGAAAGTCGGGCAGCCCGGAATCGATGCCGATGCCGGCGCCGGCGGTGACGAGCAGGCCATCGGCCTGGGCGAGCCAATCTGCCGCGTGCGCCAGCACGGTATCGACTTCTTGCGTATGATCCGCCATCAACTTCGCCCCCTTCGGTGCCGATAAGAATGCTACAGGAGCACATCATGGATACCAGCACACCACAAGCCACCGCCGCCGACCGCACCCCAGCCGGTTTCCCGTCGGAGATTTTCATGCCGATGGCCCGTTGGGCCAACGGTTTCGACTACGCCTTCGGTTATCAGCTGCGGCTGTTCTGGGATTTCTGGGGCATCACGCACGACGGGCGCTGAAGGCGCCCCGCAGGCGCGCCGACAGCGTTGCCGGCAACCAGCGCTCCCGGCATTCGACGTGGCGGTGGAAGAAATGGCCGGCGACGATGCTCGCCCCCCAGGCCGAAAGCAGCGCCGCCATCGCGGCGGCATCCCCGCTCGCACCGAGGCGGACGTAGGCCGCGCTGACCAGCAGGTAGACCGGGAAGTGCACCAGGAAAACCGAAAACGAGACCTGCCCGAGAAAGCCGAGTAAGGCCGAAGACGGCCAGTGCGTCAGCCAGTCCCGGTGGCGGGCGAGCGCAAGGATGACGGCGACGGTCAGCGCCAACGCGATGCGCAGGCGGAAATCGACCAGCAGCGCCACGGCGGCGACCAGGATCAGTACCGGCAAGGCATGAAGCGAACGCCGCCGGTCACCGACCCACCAGGCGAACGCCCCGAGCGCGTACGCACCGAAGAAGTAGATTCCCCAGTCGTCCCACGCTGCGTCGCGGTTGAAATGGAACAGCGAGGCGCAGCCGAGCACGGCAGTCAGCGCCATCGCCACGGTCGCTGTCCGGCGGCCGCAGCGCGCGGCCAGCGACATGAAAAGAACGAACAACGCATAGAGCTGCAGGTCGATGGCTACGTACCAGGCGCCGGCGGACAGCGAAGGCACGTCGAAGACGCCGTGCAACAGAACGACATGGGCAAGGAATTGGTAGGCACCGAGCACATCCGGGATCGCCTCCTCGTCCGCCATCCAGCGCTCGGCGAGCAGCGCGGCACCCAGCGCCAGCAGCATGGCGAGGGCGAACGGCGGCGCCAGCCGCAGATAGCGCCGTCCGATCAACGACAACGGATTGCGCAACCGGGGCATCCCATCGGCCGCCAGTCCGCGGGCGGCAAGGAAACCGGCAACGACGAGGAAAACCTGGACGACCATGCGCCCGTACTCGAACAGGAAGAGGCTCAACTGGGGCAATACCCGGTTCGCCGCCTCGGCCAGCGGGCCATAGCTCACCAGATGATGAAGCAGGATCAGCTGCGCGGCGATGCCCTTGGCGGCATCGATCAGCGGCATGCGTGCGATCTCCCTGCCGGCTTCCGGCCGCTTTTCCGGAATCGCCGGGTCTTTCGAAATTGTTCTGTCCATACACCCACAAAAAAAGGCCGACCCCGGGCCGGCCTTGATTTTACGCACGCTCCACCGGGAGCATGGCGTCCGTTTCAGGCGGTCACGTTGATCAGCGTACCCGTCGTCTGCCCTTCGGCATTGACGACCGGAGCGGCCGCGACGGCGACCTCGGTCAGCGCGGCCAGCCCGTCGGCGATCCCCTGGCGCAGCGCGTCGAAGCCCTGCTCCAGTTCGCCGAGGGACTCCAGCGAAACCACCGCCTGCCGCGCCGAACCGGCTTCGCTCTGGGCCTGGTCCGAACGTACCTTGAGATTGCGCGCATCCGCCTGCGCCCGGTCGGCTGCCTGCTGAGCCGCCGATGCCTGCCGCCGCAGCGCCTGCGCATTGGCCTCGGCCTGCTCGGCAGCGCGCTCGGCCTGTTGCGTGCGCAGCTGCTGCGTCACGAAACCGCTCAGCGCCTGCCCGCCGCTTATCGAGGACACCGCCATGCCGATTGCCTGCCCGCGTCTGCCACCGGCCCGGTTCAGGCCGTGACGTTGACCCGCGTACCGGTCACCTGCCCCTCGGCATTCTTCACCGGCTGCGGCTGCCGCGGCTCCTCGCCCCCCTCCGCCCGCTGCTCGCGTGGCGGAGCCGGGCGCTCCGCTTCGCGCGCCTCCGGCGCCTGCCGGGTTTGCTGCGAAACGAGGGTCGCGGAGGATGAACCTACCGATTCGATCGCCATGATTGCTTCCTTTCCGTGTCGGACGTTCGGGTTAACTCTATACCATCCGCAACATTTTGCCAGACGCGGCACCGCGGGAAAGCGGGATCCGCTGCCTGCGGGCGAGGAGCGCGCCAACCGCCGAGCGTTTCCGGCACAGGCCGGGGCCTGTCGGAAACGAGGGGGGCAATCCACCCGCCGGCACATGCCGGCAGGAACCCCGGCGGCGGCTGACGGCAGCGCTCCGGCCGGCCCCCGGTCCGGGGACAGCCCGCCGGCGGTTCAGGCGGTCAGGCCGGCATCGCTTCCGACACGCGGCGCCCGGAGGTTGCGCACGCCGCCAGGCCTGGCCAGACGGCGACCGAGCGGCTTGTCGAATTCGTTGATGTGATGCTCGAACCAGTATTCGAGATAGCGCAGGAAGGGGCGCAGATCGAGCCGCCCGCTCTTCAGATCCGCGCAGGCCTTGTCCAGCAGGTGCAGTGCCTGTGCATGCTCGCGGGCGTGCGCGGAAAACTCCATACCGAGTTCACGGGCCAACTCATCTTCGGTGGCGAAGTGGCGGGCAAAGCAGCTCACCAATGCCAACACCTCGTCACCGGGCGGAGTCTCCGCCGCCAGAGACGATTCCTTGATGGCTTCGATGCGACAGAAAATGTCGTCATGCTTCGCGTCGAGCGTGGGGTGGTTAACCATCAATTCCAGCGGAAGCATCCCTTGGGGCTTGTGTTCCATGCGTTTGTCTCCTCTCTTTATGTTGTCGACATCCAGGCCGACATCCTCTAAATATATCGCTGCAAACGGAGAATTCAAGACCTTGGATCGGCAGTCCGACCAGCGGCCGGCCGCCCCCGCAAGCGACGTTCGATCGTATTTGATGCAGGGTAGCCATTGCATTGCGCGACCGGCGCCGGGTCGCCAACGCCAGCCGCCGGCGAGCTAAGCGACAGCGGCTTGTTCCGGTCGACTGGCGGGCCGATGCCCGGGATTTGTGCGCATTCCGGCGGCGAACGGGGGCTCGTCGGCCGGGCGGCCGACCGCCAGTTCCGGCAATTCGGCACAGGCGTCACCGTAGCCACTGAACAGGCGCAGCGACAGGCGGCCGGCAACGGCCGCGTCGATGCCGATGCGCAACGACGCTGGCGAAGTGTTGCCGGCCGTGCCGGCTGGCCGGAAGAGGAAGATCAAGGTACGACGCGCCTCGGCCAGCTGTTGCAGCCGGCCGAGGATCGCCGCATCGGCCGCCGGCAGCCAGGCGACGAGAGCCCCGACGCCATCGGCGCCGAGGGCACGGATACAGGCCCCGGCGACGTCACCGCCGCTCGCCCGCGTCACCAGCAGGCGGGACAGGGCGACACCGGCGGCCGCCCAGGCCGGGGCGTAGGGCGGCAATGGCGGCGCGACACACACCACCCAGGCCATTTCTCCGGTGGAAATGCGCGCCAGCGCAGGCATCAGCAAACCCATCTCGTCGAGGCCCGAGCGCGCCGGCAGCAGTTCGACCAGTCCGCCGCGCGGCCAGCCACCGCCTGGCAGCCCGGCATCGAGCGCGGCATGGCCGGTCGGCACGACGGAATGCGGGCTCCGCCCGGCCCGCCCCTCGCCGGGCCGGCCGTCGCTGCCTGCGCAGGCAGCGGCCGGGGCGACGGCGGCTGACGGGGCCATCAGAGGGCCTCGCTGCCCCGGATGAGGCCGACGGCAACGCCTTCGATGGCGATCTCCTCCTTGCGCGTATCGACGATGATCGGCTCGAAGTCGGGATTCTCGGCAACCAGTTCGACGACCGGACCGTGTCGCCGCAGGCGCTTGACAGTCACCTCTTCCTGCAGGCGGGCGACGACGATCTGGCCGTCGCGCGCCTCCGGCGTGCGGTGCACAGCAAGCAGGTCGCCGTCGAAAATGCCGGCGTTGATCATCGACAGTCCGCGCACGCGCAGCAGGAAATCGGCGCGCGGCGAGAAGAGGTGGGCATCGAGCGCATAGCGGCCGAGCACGTTTTCGACGGCGAGGATCGGGCTGCCGGCGGCGACCGTGCCGATCAGCGGCAGCCCGAGCTGCTCGACCAGCCGGATACCGCGCGCGGCGCCGGGTTCGAGGACGATGCTGCCCTTCTTGGCCAGCGCCTTCAGATGCTCCTCGGCGGCGTTCGGCGAGGCGAAGCCGAAGGCCGACGAGATTTCCGCCCGCGTCGGCGGCGCGCCGAGCATTTCGACGGTGTTGCGGATGAAATCGAGGATTTCCTGCTGCCTGGGGGTAAGCTTCGCCATGATCGCACGCTCCGAAATGCTGGAAATAATCACATACTGTATTCTTATACAGCAAAGAGTAAAAAAGCAAGCGCCCCGACCCCGATGAATTCACGCAATCCGCCCGGCACCGCCGCCTTCGCGCTGATGATCCTGCTCTGTGCGATCTGGGGCTTCCAGCAAGTCACCATCAAGATCGCCATGGAAGGCGTCAGCCCGGTCCTGCAGTCCGGCCTCCGCTCGCTCACCGGCCTTGTCCTGCTGACGTTATGGGCACGCTGGCGCGGGCTGCCGCTGCTGAAGGACGACGGCACGCTGCGCATGGGATTGCTTGCCGGTTTCCTGTTCGCGCTGGAATTCGTCTTCATCTACGCCGGGCTGGCGCACACCACCGCTTCGCGCATGATCGTCTTCCTCTACACGGCGCCGTGCATGACGGTGCTCGGGCTGCACTGGTGCGTCCCCGGCGAACGCCTGCACTGGCGCCATTTCGCCGGCATCGCGCTGGCCTTTGCCGGCATGGCGGCCGCATTCCTTGGCGAGGGCGGCGCGTCGGCAAGCACGTTCCTCGGCGACTTGCTCGGCCTGCTCGCCGCCGTCGGCTGGGCGGCGACGACCGTGCTGATCCGCGCCAGCGGCCTCGCCCGGATCAGCGCAACCAAGGTGTTGTGGTATCAGCTCGCCGTTTCGGCCGTCGTCATGCTGCCGCTGTCGCCGCTGCTGGGCGAAGCCGGCGTCAGCGGACTTTCCGCACCGGTGCTGCTGGCGCTCGCCTATCAGGGCGTGGTCGTCGCCTTCGCCAGCTACCTCGCCTGGTTCTGGCTGCTGCAAACCTACCTCGTCGGACGGCTGATGGTGTTCTCCTTCCTCACCCCGCTCTTTGGCGTCGCCTTCGGCGTGCTCTTCCTCGGCGATCCGCTGACGCCGAGTTTCCTCTTCGCCGCCGGCTGCGTGGCGGCGGGCATCCTGCTCGTCAATCTGCCGGCGAAGCGGCCATCGTTCCCGACAAGGAAAGGAAACGGACAATGAAGCTGATCGATACCGTCAGGATCTGGGACGCCGCCGCCCACAACGCCTTTTCCGACCTGATCCGCTACCGGGAGCGCTGGCTGTGCGCCTTCCGCGAAGGAGAAACCCATCTGTCCGCCGACGGTGCCCTGCGCATCATCGTTTCCGAAGACGGCCGGCACTGGTCGTCTCTCGCCCGCATCGCCTCGCCGGACGCGGACTTGCGCGATCCAAAGCTGTCGGTGACGCCGGACGGACAACTGATGCTGCTCGCGGCGGCCTGCCGCTACGACCTCCCGGGCGGCACCTACCGCTCGCTGACCTGGTTTTCGGACGACGGCCGCCGCTGGGGAGAGCCGCACGCCGTCGGCGACCCGGATTTCTGGCTGTGGCGCGTCATCTGGCACCAGGGCAGCGCCTACGGGTTCGGCTACGACTGTCGGGAATACGGACTGGTCAGGCTCTACGGCAGCGACGACGGGAAACGGTTCGCCCCCATCGTCGACTGCCCCTTCGGCACCGGTTTCCCGAACGAGTCGTCGCTGGCCTTCGCCGACGACATCGCCCACTGCCTGCTGCGCCGGGACGGCGAGCCGAGCACCGGACTATGGGGCACCTCCCGCCCGCCCTATGCCACGTGGGCATGGCAGGACATCGGCGTACGCATCGGCGGCCCGCAGCTGCTGCGCCTGCCGGACGGGCGTTTCGTTGCGGCGGTCCGCCTGCACGACGGCCGGATAAGAACCGCGCTGTGCAGCATCGACCCGGCGACGGCGGAATTGACCGAGCTCCTGGCGCTGCCCTCCGGCGGCGACACCAGTTACCCCGGGCTGGTCTTTCACGAGGATCGGCTATGGATCAGCTATTACTCGTCGCACGAGGAGAAGACCGCGATCTACCTGTCCAGGGTAGAGGTCGGGCGTCGGGACGCCTGCCGAACGTAGGAACGACACACGCGTCGACATGACCGAACAGCACCTTCTCACCCGCTCGACACGCGGCCGCGAATCGCTCGACATCACCGGCGACGTGGCGGCGCTGGTGCGCCGCAGCCGCCTTGCCTGCGGCATTGCCCACCTTTTTGTCCGCCACACGAGCTGCGGCCTGGCCTTGACCGAGAACGCCGACCCGTCGGTGCGCGGCGACCTGGAAACGCTGCTGCAACGCTGGGCGCCGGATGGCGACCCCGCCTACCGGCACGACCTGGAAGGCGACGACGACATGGCGGCACATGCGCGCGCCCTGCTCACCGGCGTTTCGGTGTCGGTGCCTTTCGCCGACGGCCGGCTGCTGCTCGGCACCTGGCAGGGAATCTACCTGTTCGAGCATCGGGCCCGGGGCCATCGGCGCGAAATCGTGGTGACGCTGCTCGGCTGATCCCCGGCGCCTCCGATTCCCGGGACATAGAAATTCCTGATGCACAGGAACTTCGTCGATCGCCTATAAACAAAACGTGTAAAGGTTGATTGCCTTTTTATCGCCACGGCTCGTCGGCCGCCCGCGAAACGCATGCAGAGAGCCGCACCGGTGCGGCAGGGAGGCTCGAATGGCAAAGGAATCCCTGATGTCCTTCCTCGGCACGGGCATGGTGGCTCTCCCCGCGACGATGGCCGTCGGCACCGGTTCGCTCGATGCTGTTGCGATGACTTTGTTTCCGCTGCTGATGCTGATGCTGCTGGCACTGCTGGTCAATCCCGACGACCCGATCGGCGACAAGCTCAAGGCGGAAGCGCGCGAGAAGGACGAACCGCCGCAATGACCCCTCCTCTTGCGGCCGCCCGGCGACAGCGCTTCCGCCCCCCGCCTTCAGCCGGCCCTGAGTTGCCGCGTCCACGCGGCCAGCGCCTGCATCTGGGCGGCGACAAGGCCAGCGATCTTCTCGTCGGCGAGATTGCCGTCGGCGTCGAAAGCGGCTGAGAAGGCGTTCGAGAAAATTTCCGGCTTGTTCAGCGGCTTCAGGTCGAGGAAAACGCAGACCTGACGCAGGTGGTATTGCGCCCGCGACGTGCCCATGCCGCCGCCCGCCCCCATCAGCGCCACCGGTTTGCCGGCGAGCAGCGCGTTGTCCGGTTCGCGCGAGGCCCAGTCGAGGATATTCTTCAGCGCCGGCGCGATCGAGTAGTTGTATTCGGCGCAAGCCAGCACCAGCGCGTCGGCGGCACCGATCTGCGCCAGCACGCGGCTGACGCTGGCCGGCCGGCCGACGGCCTCGATGTCGGCGTTGAAGAAGGGGATGTCGGACAGGTCGGCGATTTCCATCGTCACGCCGGCCGGCAACTGTGCCAGCGCCGAGCGCAGCAGGCCGGAATTGCGGGACTGCCGGCGCAGGCTACCGGCGATGCCGAGGAATTTCAGTGCGGACATGGATGCTCCTTCGTACGGAACAAAAGGAGTTTCATCCTAGCACCGGCTGCGCATTGCCGCCTGACGGGCGGACGGCGGGCAAGCCGCTGCCCGCCGCGCCGGATCGTTCCGTCAGCTCTGCAGTTCGGGACGCTCGCGGAAATGTGCGAGCGCGTCCGGATTGGCCAGCGCCTCGATGTTCTTCACCGGCCGCCCGTGCACGACGTTGCGCACCGCCAGTTCGACGATCTTGCCGCTCTTCGTGCGCGGGATGTCGGCAACCTGCAGCACCTTCGCCGGCACATGGCGCGGCGTGGTGTTGGCGCGGATCTGCTGCTTGATCCGGTCGACCAGCGCCGCGTCGAGGGCCTCGCCTTCGCGCAGCTTGACGAAGAGCACCACGCGCACGTCATGGTCCCAGTCCTGGCCGATCACCAGCGACTCGACCACCTCCGGCAGTTTCTCGACCTGACGGTAGATCTCGGCGGTGCCGATGCGCACGCCGCCCGGATTGAGCGTCGCGTCGGAGCGGCCGTAGATGATCACGCCGCCGTGCGCGGTGATCTCGGCGAAGTCGCCGTGGCACCAGATGTTGTCGAAGCGCTCGAAGTAGGCGACGCGGTATTTCGCGCCGTCGGCGTCGTTCCAGAAGCCCACCGGCATCGCCGGGAAGGGCTTCGTGCACACCAGCTCGCCCTTCTCGCAACGCACCGGCCGGCCCTCGTCGTCGAAGACATCGACCGCCATGCCCAGGCCGCGGCACTGGATCTCGCCGACCCATACCGGCGCCAGCGGGTTGCCGAGCACGAAGCAGGAAAGGATGTCGGTGCCGCCGGAAATCGAGGCGAGCGCGACGTCGGCCTTGATCTCGCGGTAGACGTACTCGAAGCCCTCCGGCGCCAGCGGGCTGCCGGTCGAGAAGATGGCGCGCACCGTCGACAGTTTGTGCGAGCGGCGCGGCGACAGGCCGGCCTTGGCCACCGCGTCGATGAACTTGGCCGAGGTGCCGAAATGCGTCATGCCCTCGGCATCGGCATAGTCGAAGAGGATGGTCCCGGCCTTGCCGTCGGCGCCGGGAACGAAGGGCGAGCCGTCGTAGAGCAGCAGCGTGGCGCCGGAAGCGAGGCCGGAAACCAGCCAGTTCCACATCATCCAGCCGCAGGTGGTGAAGTAGAACAGGCGGTCACCCGGCTTCACGTCGCCGTGCAGCTGCTGCTCCTTGAGGTGCTGCAGGAGCGCGCCGCCGTGGCAATGGACGATGCACTTCGGCACGCCGGTGGTGCCCGACGAATACATGATGTACAGCGGATGGTCGAAGGGCAGCCGGACGAAATCGACCGTGCCGGCGGCATGCGGCGCGACGAAGTCGTTCCAGCGCACGCCGTTCCTGACAGCGGAAACTTCCGGTGCTTCGGAGAGATAGCCGACGACGACGGTCTTCTCGACCGACGGCAGCTGCGCCACCGCTTCGGCGTTCTTGGCCAGGCAGTCGACCGGCTTGCCGTTGTACCAGTAGCCGTCGACGCAGACGAGCACCTTCGGCGCGATCTGGCCGAAGCGGTCGAGCACGCCCTGCACGCCGAAGTCGGGCGAGGCCGACGACCAGATGGCGCCGAGCGAGGCCGTCGCCAGCATGGCGACGAGCGCTTCCGGCATGTTCGGCAGGTAGCCGGCGACGCGGTCGCCCTGCTGTACGCCGGCCGCCTTCAGCGCCTGCTGGAAGCGCGACACCTCGGCGTAGAGGGTCTCGCGGCTGAGCTTGCGCCTGACCTTGTCCTCGCCCCAGAAGACCAGCGCATCGGCGTGGTCGCGATGCTTCAGCAGGTTCTCGGCGTAGTTCAGCCGCGCGTCCGGAAACCAGACGGCGCCGGGCATGCGGTCGCCGTGTTCGAGCACCTTGCCGCCGCGTTCGCCGACCGCGCCGCAGTGATCCCAGACCATCGGCCAGAAGGCCTCCGGCCGGTCCACCGACCATTGCCACAAGGCGTCGTAGTCGTCGAAACCGGCATGGCGCATGAAGGCTGCCATGCCGCTCGCCGCGGCCCGTTCCGGGCTCGGCGCCCACAGGGGTTGCTGATTCTGTTGCGTCATCGTCTCCTCCGTCCTCGTTGTTATTACGACACGACCGCGCGCAGCGCGTCCGGAATCGGCACCGACTTGCCGGTGGCGGTATCCATCCAGACGATCTTCGAGGCGCCCTCGGAATACAAGGTATCCTCGCCGACGATGCGCAGTTCGTAATGGGTTTCCACGCTGGAACGGCCGACGTGCCCGGCAAACAGCCTGACCTCGACGGTGCCCGGATAGGTCATCGGCACGAGGAAGGTGCACGCCGCGTTGATGATCACCGGCGCATGCCCTTCCGGCGCCACCTTGTAGCCGAGCGACTCCAGCCATTCGCAGCGCGCCTGCTCCATGTAGCGGAAGTAGATGGTGTTGTTGACGTGGCCGTAGGCGTCCATGTCGCCCCAGCGGATGGGGATCAGGCTGGTCTGCACCAGCTTGCGGTGGGGGTGTCTCGTCTCCATGTCCTTATTCTCGCACTTGATCGGTTGCGGAAATTTGCTACCATACGTTACCGTATTGTGCATTTCGTGCAGCATAACAAAAATTCGAGGAGAGAGAGAACATGCAACGCGACTCGATGGAATTCGACGTCCTCGTCGTCGGCGGCGGCCCGGCCGGGCTGGCTTCGGCGATCCGGCTGAAGCAGCTGGCGGCCGAGGCCGGACAGGAGATTTCGGTCTGCCTGATCGAAAAAGGTTCCGAGATCGGCGCCCACATCCTCTCGGGCGCGGTGATGGATCCGAAGGCCATTACCGAACTGTTCCCGAACTGGAAGGAAGAAGGCGCGCCGCTCAACGCGGCGGTCAGCGAAGACCGCTTCCTCGTCCTCTCCGAGACCGGCGCCAAGCAGGTGCCCAACCTGCTGCTGCCGGGCTGCTTCCAGAACCACGGCAACTACGTCGTCTCGCTCGGCAACGTCTGCCGCTGGCTCGGCCAGCAGGCCGAAGCGCTCGGCGTCGAGGTCTATGCCGGCTTCGCCGGCGCCGAGGTGCTGTTCGACGAGAACGGCGCGGTCAAGGGCGTCGCCACCGGCGACATGGGCCGCCTGAAGGACGGCAGCGAAGGCCCGGCCTTCCAGCTCGGCATGGAACTGCACGCGAAATACACCTTCTTCGCCGAAGGCTGCCGCGGCCACCTCGGCAAGCAGCTGCAGGAAAAGTTCGACCTCAACGCCGGCCGCGACGCGCAGGTCTACGGCATCGGCCTCAAGGAGCTGTGGGAGATCACGCCCGAGCAGCACCAGGAAGGCCTGGTCATCCACACCGGCGGCTGGCCGCTGAACCCGGACACCTACGGCGGCGGCTTCCTCTACCATCTGGAGAACAATCAGGTCAGCATCGGCTACGTCGTCGGCCTCGGCTACGACAACCCGTATCTGTCGCCGTACGAGGAATTCCAGCGCTTCAAGACGCACCCGGAGATCCGCAAGTTCCTCGCAGGCGGCAAGCGCATCGCCTACGGCGCGCGCGCCATCGCCGCCGGCGGCCTGCAGTCGCTGCCCAAGCTGACCTTCCCCGGCGGCGTACTGGTCGGCGACGACGCCGGCTTCCTCAACGCCAGCCGCATCAAGGGCTCGCACTGCGCCATCAAGTCCGGCTCCCTGGCCGCCGAGGCCTGCTTCGAGGCGCTTGTCGCCGAGCGCCAGCGCGACGAACTCACCGCCTTCCCGCAGAAATTCGAGCAGAGCTGGCTCTACGACGAGCTCTACCGCGCGCGCAATTTCAAGCCGTGGATGGCCAAGGGCATGCACCTCGGCGGCCTGATGTTCGGCATCGACCAGATGCTGTTCCGCGGCAAGGCGCCGTGGACGCTGCATCACAGCGGCCCGGACCACGCCAAGCTGAAGAAGGCAGCGAATTTCTCGCCGATCGCCTACCCGAAGCCGGACGGCGTCGTTTCGTTCGACCGCCTGTCCTCGGTCTTTCTCTCCAACACCAACCACGAGGAAGACCAGCCCTGCCACCTGACGCTGAAGGATGCGACGGTGCCGATCCGGGTCAATCTCGCCGAGTACGACGCCCCCGAGCAGCGCTACTGCCCGGCCGGCGTATACGAGATCGTGCGCGACGAATCCGGGCAGAACCCGCGCCTGCAGATCAACGCGCAGAACTGCGTGCACTGCAAGACCTGCGACATCAAGGACCCGACGCAGAACATCGTCTGGGTGGTGCCGCAGGGCGGCGAAGGGCCGACCTACCCGAACATGTGACGCGCCGCTCCGGGCACCGCCAGCGAAAACGCCGTCCACGAGGACGGCGTTTTTTCTCGTCCGACACGGGCAGCGCCCGTGCGACTGGCGGGCCTATGCCTCCAGCGCCAGCGCGATCGAATAGATCTCGTCGCCGGATGCGGCGACGAAATCGTCGATCGTCTGCCGGTCGAGACCGAGTGCAGCGCTCTCCTGGGCGCGCGCCTGTTCGCGCGCTTCGGCATCCTCGAAGGGATTCGCCGACGGCGCCAGCCAGCATGCCAGGAAGAGTACGTCGGCCAGGGTCTGCGGCGGCAGCGAACCGCCGAAACGGTGACGACCGACGACGGCGGTCATCGTGCTTTCGGGCAGCTTGAGCGCTGCCAGCAGCCTCGGCCCGACCAACGGATCCAGCTCGTCCAGCGCGGCGACCAGCGCGCGCTGGTCGCGCAGGAGTTCCGGATGCTCGTCGGCGGCGATGCCGAGCAGGTAGAAGCGGCCGAGATCATGCACGATCCCGGCGAGCATCGCCTCGTCGGCCGGCAGCGGGCTCAGGCGGCGAGCGACGACATAGGCCAGCGCAGCGACATGGACGCTCCGTTCCCACAGGCGATTGGTCAGCTGGCGGCAGCCGGTCAGGCGCTGCGAATGACGCAGCTGATCGAGCGTCAGCGCCATCGCCAGCGAGCGGATCGGGGCGACGCCGACGCGGATGATCGCCTGCTTGATGTCGGTGATGGTCCGCCCCATCGGATTGAGGGCCACGGAATTGGCCATGCGCACGACCTTGGCCGACAGCAGGGGCTCCGCGGTAACGATGCGGGCCAGATCGTCCATGCTGAGATCGGGATTGTCCACCGCCTTCATCACACGCAGGCTGGCGTCGGCACTGGTGGCGAAAGTCAGGTTCTCCGAACTGATCGACTGCGCCGCAGGCGTCAGGGCGTCAACCGCATTCTGAATTGCTGGCGTCATATGAATCCCATCCATCAGTCTGGCTGGGACAATTGTATCTTGAATGTCGCGCGGGCAAGCAAATCGCCCGCGACACCCGGCGGATGTAAAAATGCCCCGGCAGTGACTGCCGGGGCATGGGTCAGACGCGACGTCCGTGAACGATCTCAGAACATCGATTCGTCCAGCGCCAGGGCGCCGGCGGCACCGTCGACGACCGTGCTGGCCAGCCCCGGGGCGCGGCTCAGCTGGTGGTCGGCGAAGAAGCGCGCGGTGACGATCTTGGTCGGGTAGAACGGATCGCTGTCGCCGCCGTCGATCTTCGCCTGCGCGATCAGCGCGGCACGCGCCATCTGCCAGCCGCCGGCGACGATGCCGAACAGCCACAGGAAGGGCACGGCGCCGACCGAGGTCGCGCGCACGTCCTTGCCGTAGTTCTCGACAATCCAGGTCGCCGCCTTTTCCAGCTCGGCGACGCCGGTGGCGAAGCGCTGGCGGATGGCGACGAAATGCTCGCCGTTCTTGCCGGCACTCTGCTCGGCCAGCTTGCCGTCGAGCTGCTTCATCAGGCCGATCACCGCCTTGATCGTGGCGCCGCCTTCGCGTGCCATCTTGCGGCCGATCAGGTCGTTGGCCTGGATGCCGGTGGTGCCCTCGTAGATCGCCGAAATGCGCACGTCGCGCAGGTGCTGCGCGGCGCCGGTCTCCTCGATGAAGCCCATGCCGCCGTGCACCTGCACGCCGGTCGAGGCGACCTCGATGCCCATCTCGGTGCTCCAGCCCTTGACCACCGGGATCATCAGGTCGACGAAGGCCTGGTTCTGCTTCTTCGTTTCCGGGTCCGGATGGTGGATCGCCGTGTCGTGCGCGGCGCCGACGACGTAGGCCAGCGCGCGCGCCGCCTCGACCTGCGAGCGCATGTTCATGAGCATGCGGCGCACGTCCGGGTGGTTGATGATGGCCACCTTCGGGCCGCCGCGGACGCCGATGTCGGTGCCCTGGATGCGGTCCTTGGCATACGTCACCGCACGCTGGTAGGCACGCTCGCCGTCGGCGATGCCTTCCAGGCCGACGCCGAAGCGGGCGGCGTTCATCATGATGAACATGTATTCGAGGCCGCGGTTTTCCTGGCCGACGAGGTAGCCGATCGCACCGCCGTGGTCGCCGAAGGCCATCACCGCCGTCGGGCTGGCGTGGATGCCGAGCTTGTGCTCGATCGACACGCAGTAGGCGTCGTTGCGCGCGCCGAGCGAACCGTCGGCATTGACCAGGAACTTCGGCACGACGAACAGCGAAATGCCCTTGACGCCTTCCGGAGCGGTCGGCGTGCGCGCCAGCACGAGGTGGACGATGTTCTCCGCCATGTCGTGCTCGCCGTAGGTGATGAAGATCTTCTGGCCGAAGATCTTGTAGCTGCCGTCGGCCTGCGGCTCGGCCTTGGTGCGCACGGCGGCGAGGTCGGAACCGGCATTCGGCTCGGTCAGGTTCATCGTGCCGGTCCAGGTGCCGGCGACCATCTTCTCCAGGAAGGTCTGTTTCAGCTCGTCGGAGCCGGCCAGCACCAGCGCCTCGATGGCGCCCGTGGTCAGCAGCGGGCACAGCGAGAAGGCATGGTTGGCCGACTTCCACATTTCAGTGACGCAGGCATTGACCACCTTCGGCAGGCCCTGGCCACCGAACTCCGGTTCGCAGGCCAGCGCCGACCAGCCGTTCTCGACGAACTGGCCGTAGGCTTCCTTGAAGCCCTTCGGCATCGTCACCTGCTTGTCGTGCCAGCGCGCGCCTTCCTGGTCGCCGGGGACGTTCAGCGGCGACAGGATGCCCTCGGCGAACTTCGCCGCCTCTTCGAGGACGGCGTCGACCAGATCCGGCGTCGCCTCCTCGCAGCCCGGCAGCTGCGACACCTGCTCGAGCCCTGCCAGCTCCTTGAGCACGAACTGCATGTCGCGGACCGGTGCAATATATTCACTCATCTTCTGTTCTCCTTTTGGTTGGTTTGCTTGGTTCGATCCCGGGCGCTACCTGTCGGTCAGGTAGCGCGAATCGTCGAAGGTGGCGACCCACTGCGGACGGTAGATGACGAACAGCGTCATCGCCATGCCCGACAGCCAGGCCTCGGAAAAGGCCAGCAGGCCGATGTAGGGAAGGTATTCGCCGGCAATGTAGTCGGCGCTGTATTCGCCGGCGGCGACCAGCACCGCCGAAGCGGCGACGCCGACGGCGATGATCGACAAGGCGGCACCGAAGAAGCCGTTGGCGAAGAGATAGACGAAAATCTGGCGCGGCAGGAAGCGTTCGCTGAAATGCAGCACGCCCCTGCTCGCCAGCACGCTGACACCGCCCATCAGCAGCGCATTCGCCGCATAGTTCTGCCAGCCGGCATCACCGTTCAGGGTGACGCCGAAAAGGGCCATGCACAGGCCGACGAAGGCCAGCCCCGGCCCGAAGCAGAGGGCCAGCACGGCCGCGCCGAGCAGATGCAGCGAGAGGCCGGGCTTGATCCCGGCCTTCAGGCTCCACAGCAGCGTCAGGACGACGACGGCACCGAGCCAGGCGTTGAGCCGCCCGGGGTCGGCCAACTGCCGCCAGGGCGAGCGCCAGACGACGCGCAGGAACACCGGCAGGAAGAACAGCCAGGCGGCCATCGTCCAGGCGCCGGCCAGCAAGCCGTCCGGCAGGTTCATCGCGCGCGCCCTCGCCCGCCTTGCGTCAGACCGCCGCGGTCAGCTGCGGCACGACCTCGAACAGGTCGCCGACGAGGCCGTAGTCGGCCACCTGGAAGATCGGCGCTTCCGGGTCCTTGTTGATGGCGACGATGACCTTCGAATCCTTCATGCCGGCGAGGTGCTGGATGGCGCCGGAGATGCCGACCGCGATATAGAGCTGCGGCGCGACGATCTTGCCGGTCTGGCCGACCTGGTAGTCGTTCGGCACGAAGCCGGCGTCGACCGCCGCGCGTGAAGCGCCGAGCGCGGCGCCGAGCTTGTCGGCGAGCGGTTCGAGCAGCGCGTGGTAGTTCTCGCCGTTGCCGACGCCGCGGCCACCGGAGACGATGATCTTGGCGGCGGTCAGCTCCGGACGCGCCGACTTGGTCAGCTCGCGGCCGACCAGCTTGCTGTTGCCGGCATCCGCCGCAGCAGCAACGGCTTCGACGGCGGCCGAACCGCCCTCGCCCGCGGCCTCGAAGGCCGTGGTACGGACGGTGATCACTTTCACCGCATCGGCCGACTGCACCGTGGCCAGCACGTTGCCCGCGTAGATCGGGCGGACGAAGGTATCGGCGGAGTCGACGCCGACGATGTCGGAAATCTGCGCCACGTCGAGCAGCGCGGCGACGCGCGGCATGAAGTTCTTGCCCGAGGTGGTGGCCGGGGCGACGAGGTGGCTGTAGCCGGCGGCGTTGGCGACAACGAGGGCGGCAATGTTCTCGGCGGTCTGGTCGGCGTAGTGGGCCGCATCGGCGACCTTCACCTTGCCGACGCCGGCGACCTTGGCGGCGGCTTCGGCGGCGGCGGCGCAGCCGGCGCCGGCGATCAGCACATGGATGTCGCCACCGATCTTCGCCGCCGCCGTGACGGCGTTCAGCGTGGCGGGCTTGAGGGAGACGTTGTCGTGTTCGGCAATGACGAGAATGGCCATGATCAGATCACCTTCGCTTCGTTCTTCAGTTTCGCCACCAGGTCGGCGACGTCCGCGACCTTGACGCCGGCCTGGCGCTTGGCCGGCTCGGCGACCTTCAGCGTCTTCAGGCGCGGCGCGACGTCGACGCCGAGGTCGGCCGGCTTCACCGTGTCGAGCGGCTTCTTCTTCGCCTTCATGATGTTCGGCAGCGTCGCGTAGCGCGGCTCGTTCAGGCGCAGGTCGGTGGTGATCACCGCCGGCAGAGCGATTTCCAACGTCTCCAGGCCGCCGTCGACCTCGCGGGTAACGGTCGCCTTGTCGCCGGCGAGGACGACCTTCGAGGCGAAGGTGGCCTGCGGCCAGCCGAGCAGCGCGGCAAGCATCTGGCCGGTCTGGTTGGCGTCGTCGTCGATCGCCTGCTTGCCGAGGATCACCGCCTGCGGCTGCTCCTTGTCGACCAGCGCCTTCAGCAGCTTGGCGACGGCCAGCGGTTGCAGTTCGGCATCGGTTTCGACCAGAATGCCGCGGTCGGCGCCGATGGCCATCGCCGTGCGCAGGGTTTCCTGGCAACCGGCGACGCCGGCGGAAACGGCGACCACTTCGGTGGCGACGCCGGCTTCCTTGAGGCGGACGGCTTCCTCGACGGCGATTTCGTCGAAGGGATTCATCGACATCTTGACGTTGGCGATATCGACGCCGGTGCCGTCGCTCTTGACGCGCACCTTGACGTTGTAATCGACGACGCGCTTCACGGGTACGAGAATCTTCAAGACTGCTCTCCTTTAATTGCGGCCATCCGGGCGACGGAAGCACGGCTTTCGAACGGAATGTCGATTATGTCACGCTGCATTTTGCGGCGTTTGACATTGCCCTGCCGGCACCCGACAATAAGCCATACTCTACGGTATGGATTGGTGCGTACGGTAGCGTATGGAAAAATCGCTGTCAAGCCCGCGACGACAAGAAAACCATATCGAAACCACAGACCGAAAGCGACGCCGAAACGAGATGAACAAGGAACGATCGAGCCGCACCCAGCTGGACCGCAACGACTGGATCGAAGCTGCCATCGACGTGCTCGCCGACCAGGGCGTCGCCGGCTTGCGCGTCGAGGTGCTGGCCAAGAACTTCGGCGTCACCAAGGGCAGCTTCTACTGGCACTTCAAGGACCGCCAGGATCTGCTCGACGCCGTCGTCGAGGTCTGGAAGGAAGGCCGCCTGCGCGACATCGAGAAGCAGACGACCGCCTCGCCCGGCAAGGAGCTGGAGCAGATCCACCACGTCATCGACGTCTACAGCGCGGTGCGCAACCGCAAGGGGATCTCGATCGAACTGGCGGTGCGCGACTGGGCGCGCCATGATGCGAAGGTCAATGCGGTGGTCGAGGAAGTCGACAGCTACCGCCTCGAATGCACGCGCAAGCTCTTCGTCACGCTCGGCTTCCCGGACGACGAGGCGCGCGCGCGCAGCATCCTCGTCTTCGCCTACGTCTTCGGCCACAGCCTGATGGCCTACGACCGCAGTCAGCCGAAGGTCGCCGAATTCAAGCGCTGGATCGCCGAAAGGATCACCGGCCGGTAGAATACCGGCACGATGAACGCCCCCGCGTCACCCCCTCCCCGCCCGGACGACACGACGACCGCCGATGCGCCGGCCGGCTACCGCCTGCACGCCTCGCCGGTCGTGCGCTGGCTGCTGTGGATCACCGGCACCGTCGCGCTGATCCTCGGCCTCCTCGGCGTCTTCCTGCCGGTGCTACCGACAACGCCGTTCATCCTGCTCGCCGCCGCCTGCTACGCCAAGGCTTCTGAACGTTTCCACCGGCGCCTGCTGGCACACAAGAGCTTCGGGCCGATCATCCGCGAATGGGAGGAGTACCGCAGCATGCCGCTGCGCACGAAAAAATTCGCCGTCGGCCTGATGAGCCTGTCGATCTGCGTGTCGATCTGGGTCGTCTCGGACTACCCGTGGGCGCAGGCCTTCCTCGCCGTCGTCGGCGTCTGCGCCGGCACCTGGGTCTGGCGCATCCCGTCGCGCGACGATCCGGACCGGCAGCCGGCCACGCCGGCCGCCTCCATCACTTCCCGGTCCACCTCGGCGGACGCTTCTCGGTAAAGGCGTCGATGCCCTCGGCGGCATCCGCCGCCATCATGTTGCAGGCCATCGTCTCGCCGGCCAGCTGGTAGGCCGCCTCGACGCCCATCTCCAGCTGCTCGTAGAAAGCCCGCTTGCCCAGGCCGACGGCAACCGGCGACTTGGCGACGATCGCCGCCGCCAGCGACGCGACCTCCCCATCGAGCTGCTCGGCCGGCACGACGCGGTTCACCAGCCCCTGGCGCAGCGCCGTCGGCGCATCGATCAGGCCGCCGGTGAGCAGCATCTCCAGCGCCGCCTTGCGGCCGACGTTGCGCGACAGCGCGACACCGGGCGAGGTGCAGAACAGGCCGACGTTGATGCCGGAGGTACCGAAGCGGGCGACATCCGCCGCCACCGCCAGA
>JANJTW010000023.1 GCA_024710925.1 Rhodocyclaceae bacterium
CTTCAGGTTTCTTGTAGTCGGCCAGCAGGCTGGCCAGGAGGGCTTCAGGGACGTCGTGTTTCTTTGTGCTCATTGTGGCTCCGGACAATTCGGCAGTTTCCCGCCAACGGTCCGTTTACACAAAATTCTGCACAGGCCCCACCATTGGTTCGTGGGGGGACAAGTTAAGAGTTGGTTACCTGAATTTCACGTATACAACTCGTTTACGTGGAACATGATAATCACCGACAAAGATGACCTGTGTGACGAGCAAGCGTTTTGCGATGCTAGCGCCGAAGATAAGAGAAACAAGAGTGACTGACGGAAGGGGCGCGCACCGCTCTTATCTCGGCCGCGGAGTTGATGTTTGCAGCTTGGTCAGCTGAAGGGCTAAAACCGGCCGTTCATTCAACACCCATTGACTGACAGCTTCGGCCGAGGACCAGAAGTCGGCAAAAACCCTCATCCGGCCACCCTCGTTCGTATGGCAGGTATAGATTGCCAAACTGACGCTTAAAGTTGTCGACGAAAGTCAGGTCGATTCACACCCGGCGAGCGTAGACCTCCGGCAGGGCCGGCTTGACCGTCCGGCAAGCGCCTGCCAGCATGCCCGCCACCATGACCGCAAAAGACAACGACGACCCCGCCGCCAAACCGGGATTGCACCCGCGCAACCGCCATCGCCTGGGCTACGATTTTGCCGCGCTGACGGCCGCCGTCCCCGAGCTCGCCCGACATCTCGTCGTCACGCCGGCTGGCCAGCCGAGTATCGATTTCGCCGATCCGGCAGCGGTAAAGATGCTCAACCGCGCGCTGTTGCTGACCGACTACGGCGTCCACGGCTGGGACATCCCGGCCAACTACCTGTGCCCGCCGATCCCCGGCCGCGCCGACATGCTGCACGGCCTGGCCGACCTGCTGGCGGAAGGGAACGCCGGCGTCATCCCGCGGGGTGAGCGCGTCTGGGCGCTGGACATCGGTGTTGGCGCCAATGCCGTCTACCCCTTGATCGGCCACGCCGAATACGGCTGGAGCTTCGTCGGCGTCGATACCGATCCGCTGGCGCTGGCCAACGTGAAACACATCGTCGCCGCCAACCCGGGCCTCGCCCGGGCGATAAAACTGCGCCAGCAGATGGTCACCGACAACGTCCTTGCCGGCATCCTGCGACCCGGCGAGAAATTCGACCTGACGCTGTGCAACCCGCCCTTCCATGCCTCGGCCGCCGAAGCCGCGGCCGCCGCGCAGCGCAAATGGAACAAGCTCGGTCATCACGCGGCCAAAGGCACGGGCAAGACGCCACCCCGCCTCAATTTCGGCGGCAAGAGCAACGAACTCTGGTACCCCGGCGGCGAATGGGCCTTTCTCGAACGTCTTATCGAACAGAGTACCGGCATCGCCAAGCGCTGCCTGTGGTTCACCAGTCTCGTCTCGAAAGCCGAGAACCTGCGCCACGTCGAAACCGCACTGAACAAACTGCACCCGTGCGACCGCCGCATCATCCCCATGCGCCAAGGACAGAAGCAAAGCCGGTTGGTGGCGTGGACCTTCCTCTCCAAGGCTGAGCGTGCCCGCTGGCGGGAAAATCGCTGGGCGGAGCCAGGCGTTGCGCACACCACCTCGCCGGGCTGACCTCTCCGGCTAGAATAGCGGCCCAGTCCATTCCGCTGCCGGAGACGCTGCCATGTCCGCAATGCCCCAACTTCTCACCCCCGTCGAAGCGCGCATCCTCGGCGTCCTCATCGAGAAGGAAAAGACCACGCCGGACGTCTATCCCCTCACCGTCAATAGCCTCACCGCCGGGTGCAACCAGAAGACCTCCCGCGATCCGGTGATGAGCCTTTCCGAAGGCGAGGTCCAGGCCGCGCTGGAGGAATTGCATAGCCGCACCCTGGTATTGGAGACCTCCGGCCGGGTCATGCGCTACGCCCACAACTTTGGCAGGTGCTACCAGGTTCCCGCCGCCGCCGTGGTCCTGCTTGCCGTGCTGATGCTGCGGGGGCCCCAGACGGTGAGCGAACTACGCGCCAATTGCGACCGCCTCCATCGCTTCGCCGATTCGTCTTCCGTGGAAGGCTACCTGGAGGAACTTGCCGCCAGGCCAGACGGGGCCATGGCCGTCTGCCTGCCGAAGCAGCCGGGGTCCCGGGAACACCGCTGGACCCATCTGCTGTGCGGCGAACTCCCCGCCGGCCCGGCTGCTTTTCAGGAGACGGCATCCCCGGCGGGCACGCTGGATCTGGAGAACCGGGTCGCGCGGCTGGAGGAGGAGGTCGCCGAACTGCGAACCATGGCGGCGAGGCTCCTGCCGCCCTCGGCCTGATTCTTTCCTCTGGGCTCGCTACGGTTTGAACTGCCCCGTCATCAATTCGCCGCATAGCTGGCGTAGCCCGGGAGGCTTCCCGGCGGCAGCAAAGGCCGACGTTCTGCCTGTTGCCGTCGGCATGAGGCCGGATATCGACCATTCAGGAGCTTCTCCGATGAGAAAATCAGGCCGAATCCCGTTGCTTGCTTGTCGTTCATGAACCTGGCTGCCTCTGAAGGCAGCCAGGTTTCGGACTCAGGGTACGATGACGTAATCCGGATTGGCGACCGCGAATACCGCCTCCCGATCGGCTGCCGGCGGGTAAATCCACTTAGTCGTGATATCGCGTTTGAGCGCCTTGGCTTCGTCCCGAGTCAGACGAACCTGGCGATCCCAGCCTTCCGTGTAGAGCGCGCCCCAAGCGCCGAGATCGAGGCAGGTCACATACTTGGGCTGGCTGTACGGATGTAGTGGCAGGCCAAGCAATTCGGCGGCAGCATTGTGGCCGGCCACCCGGCCCAGGCTCAAGGCGTGCTGGCACGACATCAGGGCAAGGTTACCCTGCGTATCCGTCGCTGCCCGGGCGACATCGCCGGTCACGAAAATATCGGGAACGCCCTCGGCATGCAGGAATGGGTCAGCCGAAATGCGGCCAAAACCATCCTTGTCCCCGGGGATTCGTGCCGCCAAGGGATTGGCCCGCGCCCCGGCCGTCCACACCACGGTTTCTGCGTCGATCCGCTGCCCCGAGGACAGAACGAGGCCCCGGGCATCGATCGCCGCAACCGATGTGTGCGTGATTATTTCCACGCCGCACTCGGCCAGCGCGGCCTCAATGACCGGGCGTGGCACCGCGCCGAGATCCGGTCCGACCGTCGCTGCCTGCTCGATGATGACAACCCGAAGTTTTGCTTCTTTACCGAATACGGAGCGGAGCCGGTCGGGCATTTCCGCCGCCGTCTCAATGCCGGTGAAGCCGCCACCGACGATGACGACCGTATCGCGAGCCAGCGAGGCAGGCTGCGCAGCCAGGGCTTTCAGATGGCGATCAAGCGCCTGGGCATCGGCCAGTTGGTCCACGCTGAAGGCGTGTTCGGCCAAGCCGGGTACCGGCGGCATAAACAGGCAGCTGCCGGTGGCCAGGATAAATTTGTCGTAGTTCAGGACGGTCGGGGTGCCATCGGCATCGGAAATCCCGAGTCGATGCCCGGCGACATCGATTTCGGTGACGCTGCCGGCAAGGTGGCGAACCCCCAGCGCGGCAAACAGTGGCTTCAGATCCGGGGCCACGTTATCGAGAACCGCTTCGTACAGGCGAGGGCGAATGACCATGCAGGCGCTCGGGGAAACCACCGTCACATTGACGCGATCCTCCGCATGGGCAAGAGCAACTGCACGGGCAGCCGAAGCAGCCGCCCACAAGCCGGCAAAGCCCGAGCCGGCGACGACGATGTTGTAGTTCATGGAGTACTCCTGTTGGAAAACGCCGGGCGCAACAATCCTCTGGCCATAGACAAACGGCCACCTTCTCGGCGCGTCCGGCAGGAGGACCGAGGGCAGAGAGCGTTATGCTTGGGGCCTGACCCCGATGACGATCAGGCGGGCGGTTCGGAGGGTTTGGGAGGTCGCCCAGGTTTTCTGCCCTTGGCGCGCTCACTCTTCCATTCATCAAGCCGAATGAAAAATTCGTGCGGTGCCTTGCGCTCGAAACTGCTGTTTGCGTCAGCCAGCGTGTGCGAGGCCAGTTCGTCACGCATCGCCTGTTCGGCCTTCAACATCACCGCATGAATGGCGCAAACGCCCGCGGTGGCCCAATCCGGCGCTTCCGTTCCGAAGACGGCGCAACGGTCACGGATTTCCTGACAGTCGAAAAGCGGTTTGTTGCCCTCGATCGCATCGACGATCTCAAGAAAACTGATCGCCTCCGGTGCCCGGGCCAGGCGATAACCACCGCGCACGCCATCGCTGGCACTAACGATCCCGGCTTTTTCCAACTTGGGGAAAATCTTGGCCAGAAAGCTGGGAGAAATTCCTTGCAGCTCAGCCAAGTCCCGACTGCTGAGCGGTGTCTCGGCTGAGCCGGCAAGCCACAGGAGGCAATGGATGCCATATTCGACGCTGGAAGTGATGTGTGCCATAACGCAGACTATATCTGTCCGCGTTTTAAAAATCAACAAATAACAGCGACAATTATTGTCCGTGTTTTCAAGGTTTGCTCAGCGGGCAAACTCCGCACCGACAACGCCCCTAAAAAAACATCGGCCCGTCCGGCGACAGCCGGTACGGGCCGATGCGGCCTGGCGCGACGGATTCAGACGGATTCAGGCGGCGAACGACACCGCCCAGCCCCAGCTGACGAAGGCCAGCCCGAGCATCGCCACCCAGCCGACGAGGCCGGCGCCGACCACGGAGGCGGTCAGCAGTTGCGCCGGCCCCTCGTCGTCGATGCCGAACACCCGGTAGGTGCCTTCGTAGATCAGCAGCACCGACGCGGCGATCGCCACCACGCCGACCAGCGCGATGAACAGCAGGTTCGGCACGAACAGCGCCAGCGCCGACAGCCACAGCGGCGTCGGCACCACCGCGGCGAAGGCGAACGTGTCGTGATACTCCGGATGACGGTCGGCGACTTCGCCGATGTTGCGGATCACCGCCGCCATCACCGGCACCATCACCAGCTCGGCGACGTAGAAAATCGCCGCCAGCGTCCACGCACGGTTCATCGGAATGCCGAGGACGCCCTCGTTGTAGGCGCTGGCCGCATAGAGCAGCATGGCCGGCGGCAGCAGCGACATCGGCACGACATAGAGCGCCATCATCTTCACCACCGACGGGTGGACGCGCATCAGCCAGGCCCATCCCTCGTCGTGCGACGACAGCATTTTCGGGAACATCATCAGGTTCATGGCCGGTCTCCTTCGCGCAGTCACTCGGTAACCGTTTGACCGGCGGCGGCGGCGCACGGTTCCGGGCGCGCCGGCCGGCGCTCAGGACTCCAGGCGGCCGGCGCAGTCGACGGCGCGGCCGAAGCTCGACACGCCGGCGCTCTTCACGAACATGCACGGCTTGCCGCTGCGCTTGCACTGCGCCTTCACGCGCCAGTAGGCGTTGTGGCTGATGCAGCCGACCTGGCAGATGACGATGTCGGCGGCGGCGAGCGCGCTGTCGATGCGCAGCAGGTTCTCCTCGACGCCGCCGTCGTGGTGCACGAAGCGGCCGCCGGACTGCTCGACCACCTCGCGATAGGAATCGACGGCGCCGGTGCGTCCGCCGACGCAGAGCACGCACTTGCCGGCGAGGTTGCAGGCGGCCGGCAGCGCCTCGGCCGCGTCGGCCACCGGCGCCGGGTCGGCATCCGGCGGCGGCAGCGCGGCGCGCAGCCGGCCGAGTTCGGCGGCCAGCGCATCGGCCCGGCGACGTTCGGCGGCAGCCCGTTCGTCCGCCGCCGCCGCACGCTGCGCCAGCGTCTCGCGCGCATCGAGGTCGGCGACGCGGCGACGCAGTTCGGCCAGCGCCTTCGCCTGCCGGTCGCGCTCGGCCTCGGCCGCCGCCAGTTCGGCGCGCAGGCCGGCGACCGTCTTCGCCGCCGTACGGACGGCGGCGTCGCGCTCGCCGCGCGCCGCTTCCAGTTCCACCGCCTGCACCGCGGCCTGCCGGCGCAATTCGGCGTGGTCGGCGCGCAGCCGCTCCATCGCGCGCAGGTCGGCGCGGGTGCCGGCGCCGACCTGGTGCTGGATCATGTGGATGTCGGCGAAGATTTCCTGTTCCAGCGCCATGTCCATCGCCGGGTGCGTCCAGCACGCCCACAGCGTCGCCGGAATTCCCGCGCCGTCGGCGACGGCGGCCTGCCAGGCGGCACGCAACTCGGCGGCCGAGCGCAGGCCGGCGAAATCGCCGACGACCAGCCGGTAGCGCTTCTCCAGCGCCTTCTGCAGCGTCTCGGCGAGCGGCGTGCGCGTCTCGCAGGCGCCGACGGCGGTGGTGTGCAGCACGAAATCGCTCGTTTCCGGCGGGAAACACATCGTCTTCCGCATCAGCGCCCGCAGCTCGGCGCAGTCGAAGCAGACGCCGACCAGCGGGCAGTGGAACTTGTGCGGCAGCTCCCACAGCCGGCGGCGGCGCGAACCGGCCGGGCGCGGCGGCGGCAGCAGGCCGTCGACCGGCGAGGCGGCGACGCCGGCGCGGCGCACGAACCCGGCGACGTCGCCGAGCACGGCGTAGGGAAAGGCGGCGCTCATCGCGGCCTCGCCGGCGACGCCGACGCCTCACCGGCCGACGCCTCACCAGCCGAAGCCTCACCAGCCGAAGCCTTGCCAGCCGGCATCGCGGTGCCGGCGGCCAGCGCATCGCGCTCGTCGGCGAGGCGGCGGCAATCGTCGTGCGCCGCCGCCAGCTGCGCCTGCAACGTGCGCGCCTGCTCCGCCGCCGCACGCAGCCCGTCGTTGGCCGCGCTCAACGCCATCAGCCGGCGGCCGAGGCTGATCACCGCCTCGCCGGAGGCGTAGGCGTCGAGCTGCCGGCGCTGCGCCTCGCACACGCCGCGCAGGCGCGCCACCTCGTCGGTCAGCACGGCGATGCGCTGGACGCTGGCGCAGCGGTCGAAGTCGCGCTCGCTGCGCAGTGCGGCGAGCGCGCTGCGCAGCGCCTCCGCGTCCCTGTCAGCACGCTCGATGGCGTTGCGGTTTTCAAGCGGCGCAAGCACGGCGGTCCTCCACACGCTCGTCGAGACGGCTGCTGGCGCGCTCGCACAGCGCACGCACCTCGGCGTCGAGCCCGTCGAATTCGCACAGGCGGTCGAGGAGCCGGATGGCGTGGCGCGCGGAATGCGGGCAACCGGTCTCCTGGTGGATCAACAGCTGGCTGAGGGCGCCGGCCCAGAGGCTGTCCGTCGGCATGGCGCGCCCTCCGTTCAGACCGTGCGCAGCACGAGCCAGAGCAGCCCGGCGGCGATGGCGATGTGCAAGTACAGGCTGTCGGCGGGAAACCTGGTCGGCGGGTGCCTTTCGGCGCCGCCGGCCGGTGCGGGAACGGCCCCGCTGCGGCGAGCGGGGGGGAGCGGGTTGTCGTGTTGCAGGCGCATGGGGCCTCCGTCGGTCGGGTTACTGGCTGGCGGCTTCGTCGCCCGCCACTTGTTGAGAATAATTCTCATAAATGTGAAAAGCAAAGTCAAGACAGATGAGAATTATTTTTATTTGTGCGGGCGACGATTTTCCCAGAAACGCCCGCGCATCGCCTGCAAGACGGGCGGTCAAGCCATGTTCATGAAGCCCTTGCGAAAAACTCCGGCATCCGTATAATGCGATCCGTTCTCATTTGCAACAACAGGGGCCGGGCGGTCGATGGGTCGGACCGACGTCCGCCGGCGCCGGAGAGAGAACGCGGTGCGGCGCCCTCTCTCCGGCGCCGCACCGGCCCCCTTCCCAACCACCGAACGCCAGCCAGCCGCGCGCCAGCCAGCATCGAAAAATGCATAACTGGAGGCCCGCATGTCTGCCGTTCGCGCGCATTCGCGCAGTCGTTTCATCCCCCGTCCGCTGGTCGCGGCCGTAAGCACCGCCCTCGCCACCCTTGCCGCTGCCGCACCGCCGGCCTTCGCCGAGCAGCAGCTGCGCGAGACCGTCGTCACCGCCACGCGCAGCGAGGCGGCCATCGACGACCTGCCGCTCACCGTCACCGCCGTCACGCGCCAAGAGATGGACCGCCGCCTGCCGATGGACGAGGCCGACCTCTTCCGCGACGAGCCCGACGTGGCGATGGCCCGCGACCTGCGCCGTTTCGGCGCAACGCGTGTGAACATCCGCGGCATCGAGGACAACCGCGTCGTGCAGATGGTTGACGGGGTGCGCCTGCCCGATTTCTACAACGGCGGCGGCCCGACCAACTTCACGATGAGCGCAACGCCGTCGGCCTTCCCCGACTTCCTGAAGCAGGTCGAGATCGTCCGCGGCCCGGCTTCCAGTCTCTACGGCTCGGACGCGATGGGCGGCGTCGTCGGCTTTGTCACGCTCGATCCGGCCGACATCGCCAGCGGCGACAAGAAAGCCGCGGTGCGCGTGCGCGGCGGCTATTCCGGCACAGGCGACCAGTTCTCGGGCAGCGTCGTCGGCGCCCTGCGCGGCGATTCGGCCGAGTTCCTGCTCGGTTACGGCGAGGCACGCGGCCACGAGACTGACAACATGGGCAAGGACGGAAGCACCGGCGCACGCCGTGAGAAGGCGAACCCGACCGATACCGCCGACCGCGGCCTGCTCGCCAAGCTGGTGCTGAGGCCGGCGGCCGGGCACAAGCTGTCGGCCACCGTCGAAAGCCGCGAGCAGAACGTCGAGACCGACATCCGCCGTCTTTCGGCGTCGCTGCCGCGGGTGACGACGATGCTCGGCGACGATAGCAGCGAGCGCACCCGCTTCAGCCTGGAATACGAGCACAAGCCGGCCGGCCTCTTCTACGACCGGCTGACGGCGCGCGTCTATCACCAGGACGCCAAATCGCACAACGAGAACTACCAGCGCCGCAGCAACACCAGCGCCGGCTGCTCGGCGGTGACCGCCGGCGCCAACCAGTGCGACCTCTACCAGGACTTCTTCTTCGAGCAGCAGAGCGCCGGCCTCAACCTGCAGTTCGAATCGCTGCTCGGCAAGGACGTGACTCACCTCCTCACCTACGGCCTCGATCTGATGCGCCTCGACACCGAGGAGCTGCGCGACGCGACCGCCTACAACCGGACCGCTGGCACCTCGACCAAGAACATCGTCGGCGAAACCTATCCGCTGCGCGACTTCCCGAACGGCCGCAGCGACACCGTCGGCCTCTTCCTGCAGGACGAGATCGGCGGCCTCGCCGGCGGCCGGCTGACGCTGACGCCGGGAATCCGCTACGACCACACCCGGCTGAAGCCGGAGGTCGACGCGCTGGCGCAGGGCGTGCTGACGGCGATCAACCGCAGCGTTTCCGAGCAGAGCTACAGCCGCTTCTCGCCGAAGCTCGCGGCGCAGTGGAAGTTCAGCGAGCGGCTGTCGACCTACGGCCAGATCGCCGCCGGTTTCCGCGCGCCGAACTACAACGAGGTCAACGGCGCCTTCCGCAACAGCGCGCAGCGCTATGCGACGACCCCGAACGGCGAGTTGAAGCCGGAGACCAGCGTCGGCGTCGAGTTCGGCCTGCGCGCCAGGGCCGCGACGGCGCGCGCCCAGATCGCCGTCTTCCACAACAAATACAAGGATTTCATCGAGAACGTCCGCCTCGCCTGCCCGGCCGACCCGGCCTGCGTGACGATCGGCGGCATCAACTACATCACCTACCAGTCGCGCAACCTTTCCAAGGTCCGCATCTACGGCGCCGAAGCGCGCGGCAGCTGGGACTTCCAGCCGGGCTGGCGCGTCGACGGCGCGCTCGCCTACGCGCATGGCGACAACCAGGAGGACGGCGAGCCGCTGAACAGCATCGAGCCGCTGCGCGCCAGCCTCGGCCTGGTTCGCGACGCCGGCAGCTGGGGCGCTGAGGCACGCCTGCGCGCGGCAAGCCGCAAGGACCGCATCGACGACAGCGGCGGCCGCTACTACCGCACCCCGGGCTACGGCGTCACCGACCTCGCCGCGTGGATCAAGCCCAGCCGCGATACGCGCGTCACCGTCGGCGTGAACAACCTGTTCGACAAGAAGTACTGGCTGTGGAGCGACATCCGCCAGGCCGACTCGATCAACCCGGTCGCCGTCGACTTCTACTCGCAGCCCGGACGGACCTTCCGCATCGCCTTCCAGGCCGACTTCTGACAACGAGGAGAAAAGGCTGGAGACAAGCCCCCCGGCACGCCCGCGCGTGCCGGGGCTTCCCGCCGCAAGGAGTCACGATGGATACCGCACCGAAACCGCAACTGCCCGATCCGGACGCGCTCGTCGCCGCGCTGCTGACGATGATGACGCGCTTCTCCTGCCTCGGCTGCCCGCGCCTGGCCGGCCGCATCCGGCGAAATCTCACACTGCTGAAGCACTACGGCGACGACGAAATGTCACCGCTGCTGAAGCAGCTCGCCGTCCGCCTCGAAGGCGAATGGGCGCAACTCCAGTTCGCGCTCGCCGACACCGAAGAACCCCAGACCGCCACCGATCACCACGCCACCCTGCCCGCCAGCCAGTCGCTGCACTGATCGCCGACCAGCAAGCCGAGACCCTCATGCCGTTTTCCCGATTGTTCCGTCACGCCCTGCTCGCCGCCACCCTGCTCGCCGGCGCCGCTCAGGCCGACACCGTGCTCTTCGTCTCGACCAGCCCGGTGCCGCACGGCAAATTCACGAAACTCGCCGAGATCGGCGCCGCGCACGGCTTCAAGGTCGAAGCGAAGCAGGCCGAGAAGCTGCCGGTCGAGCCGGACGCCTCGCTGTGGCGCGGCGCCGACCTCGTCGTCTTCGACGCGCCGCGCGACCACCTGCGCGAGCAGATGCGCGCCAGGCTGGCCAAGGCGCTGCCCGCCCTCACCGTAGCGCAGCTGTGGATGCACGACAGCCAGCCGGAGGCGAAGGGCCTGCCGAAGCCGCTTGCCGACCGCCTGCACGCCTATTACATGAACGGCGCCCGGCCGAACTTCGAGAACTTCTTCCGCACGCTCGCCGCGCACCGCCAGGGCCAGCCCTTCGCCGGCATCCCGGCGCCGGTGGTCTTCCCGAAGGCGGCGATCTACCACCCGCAGGCGCCCGGCCTGGTCTTCGCCCATACGGCCGACTACCTCGCATGGAAGCAGGTCGACCTGGCGAAGAAGCCGCCGATCATCGCCGTCGCGCTGCACCAGACCTACGTCGGCAGCGAACAGACCGCCTTCGTCGACGACCTGATCGCCCG
Source organism: Rhodocyclaceae bacterium (assembly GCA_024710925.1). Classification (GTDB taxonomy): domain Bacteria; phylum Pseudomonadota; class Gammaproteobacteria; order Burkholderiales; family Rhodocyclaceae; genus Proximibacter. The sequence goes on from JANJTW010000023.1 coordinate 11,116, forward strand.
CATCGAGGCCGCCGGCGCCGTGCCGCTGGCCTGGTACGCGCCGGTGATGGGGCCGCAGGGCGGGCTGCTCAAGGTCGACGGCCAGCTCGTCGCCGACGCCATCATCAATACCCAGATCGTCCTCGACCCCGACGGGCGCCGGCAGGAACTGGCCGCCCTCGGCCTGCCGGTCATGCAGGCGCTGTCCTACCGCAAGGGCGACGAGGCCGACTGGCGCGCCGACCCGCAGGGCGTGCCGCTGATCGACGTGCCCTTCTTCCTCGCCCAGGGCGAATACGCCGGCATCGCCGACGCCGTCGTCGCCGGCGCGCAGAAGAAGGGCGACGACGCGGTCACCGTCGTTGCCGAGCAATCGGCCGCCGTCGTCGCCAAGGCGCTGAACCAGGTCCGCCTGCAGCGTCTGGCGAACATCGACAAGAAGCTGGCGGTGATGTTCTGGAACTACCCGCCGGGCGAGAAGAACCTGTCGGCCTCCTACCTCAACCTGCCGAAGAGCTTCGTCGCCACGATGCAATCGTTGCAGGCGGCCGGCTACGACATCGAGCCGGAAGCGGAAACGATCCTCATCGGCAAGCTGCAGCGCCTGCTCGCCCCGTTCTACCGCGACGGACAGCTGCAGCCGCTGCTGCGCGACGGCTTGGCCGACAGGCTGCCGGTCGCCGTCTACCGCCGGTGGCTGGCGACGCTGCCGGAGCCGGTCCGCCGCGAACTGCACGAGCGCTGGGGCGAGCCGGAAAAGTCGGCGATGGTCGTCGCCAACGACGGCGCGCCGTACTTCGTCATCCCGCGCCTTTCCGCCGGCAAGACGGTGTTCACGCCGCAGGCACCGCGCGGCGAGAAGTGGGAAAGCAAGGAGAAGGCGCTCTACCACTCGACCAAGGCCGTCCCCTCGCACTACTACCTCGCCCAGTATCTGTGGCTGCGCGAGCAGTTCAAGGCCGACGCACTGATCCACTACGGCACGCACGGTTCGCAGGAATGGCTGCCGGGCAAGGAGCGCGGCCTCGCCATGACCGACTACCCGATGCTGGCGGTGGGCAACGTGCCGGTGATCTACCCGTACATCGTCGACAACATCGGCGAGGCGCTGCAGGCCAAGCGCCGCGGCCGCGCCACCATCGTCACGCACCAGACGCCGGCCTTCGCGCCGGCCGGCCTGCACGAGGCGACGGTGAAGATCCACGACCTCTTGCACGCGTGGCTGGCGCAGGACGACGGCGCGGTCAAGCTGAAGCTCGCCGCCGACCTCAAGGCAGCGGTGCAGCAGGAGCGCATCGTCAAGGACATGGGCTGGAGCGAGGCGAGGATCGACGCCGAGTTCCGCAACTTCGTCGACGCGCTGCACGACCACCTGCACGAACTGGCGCAGACCGCGCAGCCGCTCGGCCTGCACACCTTCGCGACGCCGCCGCAGGAAACGCACCGCCTCGGCACCGTGCTGCTGATGCTCGGCAAGGGCTTCTGGGAGAGCGCGGCGAAGACCGCCGGTGTCGACGCCGGCGAGCTCGACGAAATGTTCGTCGCCAGCTACGAGAAGACCGTCGATGCACCGCCGTTCAGGCTCTTCCGCGACTGGCTGGACGGCCGCACGGCCAAGCCCGCCGACGCCGCGCTCGGCGAACGCTTCGCCCAGGGCAAACGCTGGTACGGCGACCTCGGCGCCGCCAACGAGATTAACGGCCTGCTCGCCGCGCTCGCCGGCAAATACATCCCGACCTCCTACGGCGGCGATCCGATGAAGAACCCGGACGCGCTGCCGACCGGCCGCAACCTGTATGGCTTCGACCCGTCGCGCGTGCCGACGAAACAGGCTTGGGAAGCCGGCAAGGAGGCCGCCGAAGCGCTGCTCGCCGCGCACCGCGCAAAAACCGGCAGGACGCCGAAGAAGCTCGCCTTCTCGCTGTGGTCGGTCGAGACGATGCGCCACCAAGGCATGCTCGAAGCGCAGGCGCTGTGGACGATGGGCGTCGAGCCGGTGTGGGACCAGGGCGGACGCGTCGTCGATGTGCAGCTGGTGCCGCGCGACAAGCTCGGCCGGCCGCGCGTCGACGTCGTGCTGTCGGCGACCGGCCTCTACCGCGACCATTTCCCGAACGCGATGAAGCAGCTGGCCAAGGCCGTGCAGCTCGCCGCCCGCGCCAAGGAGGCCGACAACCCGATGTTCGAGAACAGCCGTGCCATCGCCGCCCGGCTGATGAAGCAGGGCATCCCGGAAGCCGCGGCGGTGAAGGCCTCGGAAACGCGCATGTTCTCGTCCGAATCGGGCAAGTACGGCACCGGCCTCGACGACGCGACGCTGGCCACCGATACCTGGCAGGGCAAGGCCGAGGGCGACCGCAAACTCGCCGACCTCTACCTGTCGCGCATGCAGTTCGCCTACGGCGCCGACGAGTCCGACTGGGGCAGCAAGGGTGCCCTCGGCGGCACGGCAAATGCAGCCGGTGCCGACGGGGAAGCGAGCCGCGGCGGTGCAAACATCAACCTCTACGCCGAGCACCTGAAAGGCACCGAGGGCGCCGTGCTGTCGCGCACCTCCAACCTCTACGGCATGCTGACCACCGACGATCCCTTCCAGTACCTCGGCGGCATCGGTCTCGCCGTGCGCCGCCTCGACGGCAAGGCGCCGGAGCTGTACATCTCGAATCTCCGTGGCGCCGGCAGCGGCAAGATCGAAGGCGCCGACGCCTTCCTCGCCAAGGAACTGGCGACGCGCAACTTCCACCCCGGCTACATCAAGGGGCTGATGGCCGAGGGCTACGCCGGCACGCTGCAGGTACTCGATGCGATGAACAACTTCTCCGGCTGGACCATCGTCGCCCGCGAGATCGTGCGCGACGACCAGTGGCAGGAGTTCGCCGACGTCTACGTCCGCGACAAGCACGACCTCGGCCTGAAGGACTGGTTCGAACGGCACAACCCGGCGGCGCTGGCGCAGACCATCGAACGCATGCTCGAAGCGGCGCGCCAGGGCTACTGGCAGGCCGACCCGCGCACGCTGGCCGAGCTGAAGGACCGCTACCGCGACCTCGCGCAGCGCCACGACGTCGTCACCGACAACCGGGCCTTCAAGGACTTCGTGGCCCCGGGCTTCGGCCTCTCGGCGCGCGCCGCCGCGCTGCCGGCGACGCGCCCGCAGCAGGCCGCCGACCTGGCGCCGCCGCCCGCCGCACCGGCCCCGCCGCCGGTGCAGGGCATGCTCCTCGAACGCGTCGAGGAAAAACCGGCGCCGCCGGCCCTGCCCTTCGCCCTGCTCGGCCTGGCGCTGCTGACGCTGGCCACCGTCGGCGGCGCCGCGCGCGCGCTGACCAATCCGGCGCTCGGCCGGACGGAGGTGACGGCATGAGCCCCGCCGCCTCGCCGCTGGCTTCCGGCAAGTCCTTTCCGGAAGCCGTCGCCCCGTCCACCGCCATGGCCGCGCCCCCGTTCGCGCGCCGCCCCGCCGGCCCGCTCGCCGCCCTCGCCCTCGCCTTGCTCGCCGCCCCGGCAGCGGCGGAAACCCGGCTCGACGAAGTCGTCGTCACCGCCCCCCACGACGGACTCGCCGACCGCCGCGAGGCAGTCACCCAGAAGACCGTGCTCGACCGCAAGGAGATCGAGTCGCTCGGTGGCCTGACCGTCGGCGAAGTCATCCGCAAGCTGCCCGGCATCGACGCCGGCGAGCATTCCGGCGACGGCGCGCCGAGCGCCAAGGCGCGCGGCATGGGCCGCGACGCGGTGCAGTTCCTGGTCGACGGCGAACGGCCGACGGCCAACGCGCGCTACGCGCTGACCCTGGTCGGCCGCCTGCCGTCCGGCGAACTGGAACGCATCGAGATCCTGCGCGGTGCGTCGGCCGAGCACGGCGGCGGCGCGCCGGTCACCGTGAATCTGGTGATGAGGAAGGCCAAGCCGGTGGCCTCGACGACGCTGAAGACCGCCGTCGGCATCCGCGGCAGCAGCGGCGGCTTCGGCGGCCGAAGTGGTGCAGATTACGAGCCGAACGGCCAGTTCTCGGTCAGCCGCGGCGGCGGCGGCCAGCTCGACGACGGCACGCAGTTCTCGTGGCTGCTGCCGCTCACCGTGAACCACCACGGCCTGCCGCTCGACAAGACGACGACGCGCATCCATTCGAACGCCGGCACGCGCAACCTGTGGCAGGAGGACCGCGAGCGCGGCCCCTACGAACTGAACGAGCTGATCCTGTCGCCGCGCCTGACCTGGAAGAAGGCCGGCGACAGCCTGACGCTGTGGCCCAGCCTCTACCGCAACGAGGGCACGCGCGAGTCGGTGCTGACCCGCTCGGCCTATGCGAATCCGGCCGCCGGCACCGGCCTCGGCGCCGCCGGCGGCCGCGTCGACAACGAAGACAGCGACCTGACCATCGCCCGCCTGCGCGCCGAGGGCGAAATGAAGCTGGCCGGCGGCGGCAAGCTCTCGGGCCGCGCGGCGACGATGGGCGGCTGGCGCGACAGCGACACCGCGCGCAGCTGGCGCGACGCCGTCGGCACCGTCACGACCCGCCGCGAGCAGCTCGGCCGCGACGAGCGCGAATTCTCCGCCGCCGTCCGCCTCGACCGGCCGCTCGGCGAGGCGATGAGTTCGTTCGGGCTGGAAGCGGCAACGCACCGGCGCGAGGAAACGCAGACGATTGTTGGCGACCTCGCCGGCAACGGCGCCTTCGCCGCGAGGCGTGAGACGGCCGACGCCAGCCAGCAACAATGGACCGCCTGGGCGCAGCACGAGTGGTCGCCGCGCGTCTTCGCGACCATGCCGCTGACGCTCACCGCCGGTCTGCGCGGCGAGAGCATCCGCCTCGAATCCGATGGCCGCGACCGCCATGCCGGACAGCTGGCGCCGTCCATCGCCGCCCGCCTCGACGCCGGCGGCGGCTGGATCGCCCGCTCGTCCGCCGGCGCCGGCATCAAGGCGCCGAAGCTCGACGAAATCTCGGCGATCACCATCGGCAATACCGCCAGCGCCACCGGCAACACGCCGCTCGAACCCGACCGCGCCGGCAACCCGAACCTCAAGGCCGAACGCAACGTCAATGTCGAGCTGGGTCTGGAACGCTACCTCCAGGGCGAAGCCGGCGAGATGGGCGTCCTCGGCGCCAGCGCCTACTGGCGGCGCACCGGGGATTTCATCGAGCGCACGACGCGACGCGAAGGCGCACGCTGGGTCGAACGCCCGACCAACCAGGGCACGGCGCGCCACTACGGCGTCGAGTTCGACGCCCGGCTGAAGAGCGAACTGTTCGGCGTCAAGGGCGGCGCGCTGCGCGCACACCTGACGCTGCCGCAGGGTCGTGTCGACGACCAACGACTGGGCACCACGCGCGACGCGCGCGAGCTGCCGCGCTACCAGTTCACGCTCGGCTACGAGCAGGCCTTGCCGTTGCTCGCATCTTCCGCCGGCTTCCAGCTGACGAAGAACGGCAGGACGCGCACCGACATTCCCGGCGAGCTCGCCGACGGCACGACGCGCGGCACGCTGCTCGACGCGCACTGGGTGAGGAAGCTCTCGTCCGCGCTGAACCTGCGCCTCTCGGCGCAGAACCTGCTGCGCGCCGACACGAAACGCAGCTCGGCGGCCTGGTCGAACCTCGTCGCCGGCACCGACGACTGGCGGCTGGCGAGCACCGAGAAGGGCCAGATCACCTGGCTGCTGTCGCTCGAAGGCAAGTGGTAAGCCCCCCAACCCCCCAATCCATTGAAGGAGAACCCATGTCCACCCTGGTCGAAACCACGATGTACCAGATCTCGCAGGTCTTCCTGCTGCCGACGCTGGCGCTGATCGCCATCCTTTTCCTCTACGCCTTCTGGGTGCTCGGCGAGTTCGCCGTGCTCGCGCTGCGCCGCCGGCACGGCGCCGGCCGCGCGCTGGTTTCGCACTTCGCGCGCGCGCCGCAGCTCACCGCCGACGAACTCGACGTGCTCGCGCACAAGGCGCTGGAAACGCCGCGCATCGCCAGCCGGGTGACGCCGATGCTCGGCCTCGTCGCGACGATGATTCCGATGGGCCCGGCGCTGAAGTCGCTGTCCGACGGCAATCTGGCGCAGGTCTCGGAAAACCTGACCGTTGCCTTCTCGGCGGTGATCCTGGCGCTGATCGCCGCGTCGATCACCTACTGGGTGGTGAACGTCCGCCGCCGCTGGCTCGCCGAGGAACTGCTGGAGATCGAGGCGCTGCGCGGGGTGAAGGCATGAGCGCCCGCCGCCGGGCCGCCCCAAGGCGGGCATCGTTAGCAACCGGAGTCCCGCAGGGACGAACCGTAATCACCTCCTCCCATGGGGAGGAGGCAGGGAGGAAGGTCCAATGAAGCTGCTGCACGAACCGGAGACCGAGGACCCGATCCTGTCGGTGGTCAACCTGATCGACATCTTCCTCGTCATCATCGCCGCGCTGCTCATCACGGTGGCGCAGAACCCGCTCATCAACCCGTTCAACAAGCAGGACGTGACGGTCATCACCGACCCCGGCAAGCCGAGCATGGAAGTGCTCATCAAGAAGGGCGAAAAGATCGAGAAGTACAAGGCCAACGGCAGCATCGGCAGCGGCGACGGCGAAAAGGCCGGCGTCGCCTACCGCATGCAGGACGGCTCGATGGTCTACGTACCGGAGGGCGGCGACGCCGCACGCTGACACGCGCCATGCCAGGAAACAGAACAACGATGAGCGCCGCCATCCACCCCCATGTCATTCTCGACTGCATCAACGCGCGCCGCTTCGGCGTCGAATACCAGCCCTTCGTCGACCTGCGCAGCGGCGAGGTCCTCTGCCACGAGGCGCTGGCGCGCTTCGTCGACGCCGACGGCGGCGCGCTGCCGCCGGACCGGGTCTTCGGCGCGCTGCACGACAACCCGCTGCTGCTGCTGCACACCGAGCTGGAAATGAAGCGCCTGCAACTCGCCGAAGCGCCGGCGCACGGCCAGCTCTTCGTCAACCTCGACCCCGACAGCTACGTCGCCGGCGAAACCGCCGACAGCGGCAACCTGTTCCTGCCGCTGCTCGCCGCGCAGCGGCAGCGGCTGGTCGTCGAGATCATCGAGAACCTGCACCTGCAGGACGTCACCATCTCCGAGCGGATGATCGCCGCACTCGCCGGTGCTGGCATCCGCATGGCCGTCGACGACCTCTCCTCGTCGCGCGGCCTCGTTTCCTACGCGGCGCTGATGAGCGCTTCCTTCGTCAAGTTCGACCGCAGCTGGCTCGCCGGCGAGATGAACGCACGCCAGCGCACGCTGCTCACCTGGGCACTGGCGCAGGCCGCCGACCTCGGCCTCGTCACCGTTCTCGAAGGCGTCGAGAACGAGGCGCACCTGGCGCTGGCGCGACAGATGGGCTTCAACCTCGCGCAGGGTTTCCTCTACCGCGAGCGCTTCATCCGCCGCGGCTGCCAGCCCAGCCGGCGCCCGACCGCCCGCGGCAGCCTCGCCGCCGCCTGACCCCCGCCCCCTAACCGCAAACACGCAAGAAAGGAAAAGCATGGCCCGCTACACCGGTCCCCGCCTGAAGATCGTCCGCGCCCTCGGCATCGAGTTGCCCGGACTCACCCGCAAGACCCCGAACCGCGACTACGGCCCCGGCCAGCATGGCGCCAAGCCGAAGCGCAAGTCCGGCTTCGGCATCCAGCTGATGGAAAAGCAGAAGCTGCGCTACAACTACGGCGTGTCCGAACGCCAGATGCAGCGCCTCTTTCGCGAGGCGAAGAACGACAAGGGGCAGACCGGCGCCAAGCTGCTCGAACTGCTCGAACGCCGGCTCGACAACGCCGTCTTCCGCACCGGCTTCGCGCCGACCGTCGTCGCCGCCCGCCAGCTGGTCAGCCACCGCCATCTGCGCCTGAACGGCCGGCCGGTGAGCATCGCCTCAATCCGGGTGAAGCCCGGCGACGTAATCTCGCTGACGGAAAAGGCGCGGCGCATGCCGCTGGTCGTCGAGACGCTTGCCGCACCGCCGCTGACCCGACCGGAATGGCTTGCCTTCGACGAGGGCAAGGCGGCGGCGACCGTCACTCGCCTGCCCGAAGCAAACGAGGTGCCGTTCCCGATCGAGGTGCAGCACGTCGTCGAGTACTACGCGGTCAGGCTGTAGGCCGCTCCTCCGTCCCGGGGCCGCCCGGCCCTCGGGATTCTCCAATGTGTTGTTGCGACGCAACAGGCGGCACACGCGGGCCGCCATTTGTTTCCGCTCTGTAACAATGCAAATCATTCTTGTTTATACTCCGGCTCCGGCTCCGGCTCCGGCTCCGTCGCCGCCGCCTGGAGCCTGAGCACCGCCGCCCCCGGCAGCCGCCGGCGCCGGCCCCCTTTCCAGCCAGCCACGTCGCCCCCCTTGCGTCCAGCCAGCCACACACTCAACGCAAGGAGCTTTTGATGAGCAGCACGTTTCTCCATCCGTCGGCCAACCGATCGGCGATGACGAAAACCCGGATCGCCATGGCCGTCGCGGCGGCCATCGCCATTCCCGCACAGGCGTTCGCCGCGGAAATCGAATTGCCGAGAATCGACGTCATCGGCCAGGGCGACGAGGCGATCACCAAACAGCCGGGCGCCGTTGCCATCATCGGCAAGGAAGACTTGGCGCTGATGCACCCCCTGTCCACGCAGGATGCGCTCAAGTCGGTGCCCGGCATCGTCGTGCGCGAGGAGGAAGGTTACGGTTTCATCCCGAACATCGGCATGCGCGGCCTGAACCCGAACCGCAGCCAGAAGCTGCTGGTTCTCGAAGACGGGGTGCCGGTGGCGCCCGGCCTCTTCCTCGCCAATGAGTCCTACTACAGCCCGCGCATCGAGCGCATGGAAAGCATCGAGGTGCTGAAAGGCGCTGCCGGCCTGCGCTACGGCCCGACGACCATCGGCGGCGTCATCAACTACAAGACCAAGAAGCCGGAGGACGGCGTCCGCGTCACGGCCAAGGCCGGTTCGCACGGCTATCGCCTGCTCGGTCTCGATGCCGGTGGCGCGACGCCGTCGGGCGAGGCAGTCGGCGGCATCAGCCTGGTCACGTCGCGCGGCGACGGTTTCCGCCACAACGATTTCGACATGAACGACATCGTCGTCAAGGGCGGCATGATGATCGGCGACAAGCAGTGGGTGAGCGTCAAGTTCTCGCACTACGACAACGACATCAACACGTCCTATGTCGGCCTGCGTCCCAATGAGTACCGCCGCAATCCGACGAAGAATCCGGCGCCGAACGATTATTTCGAAACCGAGCGTAACTCGTTCGACATCAACCACGAGCTGGAAATCAGCGACAACGTGAAGCTGAAAACACTCGTCTACTGGTCACAACTCGACCGCGACTTCTGGCGCCGCGAGATTCAGGCGCGCAGCGCCAACGGCACGACCTACCGCGCCTGCGACGGCGTCCAGAACTGCATGACCGGACGCAACCGGGCCTTCGAGATGGCCGGCGTCGACAGTCGCCTGTTCGTCAATTACAACGGCTTCGGTATCCGCAACGAAGCCGAAATCGGCATTCGCCTGCACAGCGACAAGCTGAGCAACCAGACCGTCAGTTCGAAGACGGACCCGGATGCACGCTCCGGCACGCTGACCGGCGACGACACCCAGAAGGCCCGCGGTATCGCCTTCTACGGCCAGAACCGCTTCCACTTCACCGACAAGCTTGCCGCCACCCTTGGCCTGCGCGTCGAATCCTACGACCAGCGCCGCAAGAACGAGCTGACGGGCGCATCCGGCGATTCGAACAACACGGAAGTCATGCCCGGCCTCGGTGTGACGTGGCAAGTCATTCCGGAAGCCCAGCTATTCGCCGGCGCCTACAAGGCGTTCTCGCCAGCGATGGTGGCCACCGCCATCAGCGGTGCCGGCGTGGACGAAGAGCTCGACGCCGAACGCTCGACCAACCTCGAAGCCGGGGTCAGAGGCAAGCTTGCACGCCTGACCTATGAAACCACCGTTTTCCAGATGGACTTTGCCAACCAGATCGTGCCCAAGTCGGAATCCGGCGGCGTCGGCGCGACGGTAACGAATGCCGGTGAAACCATGCATCGCGGGCTGGAAGCCGGCCTTGGCTTCGACATCGGTCGCGGCTGGCATCTGGGCGCGAACCTGACCTACCTGCCGACGGCGAAATACGACAGCACCAAGATCGTCGGTGGCATCGACCGCAACGGCAATCGCCTGCCGTACGCGCCGAAGCTGACGTCGAATCTCGCACTGAGCTACAGGACGGGCGGTCTGATGACCAGCCTGAGCGCACACCACATGTCCCGCCAGTACGTCGATCCCGAAAACACCAAGGCCGAAAGCGCCGACGGCCGGCGTGGCGAGATCGACGCCTACACGACCTTCAACCTGAACGCCCACTATCAGGTCGACAAGAAGCTGAGCGTGTTCGGCACCGTGCGCAATCTGTTCGACCGGAAGTACATCGCCAGCCGCAATCCGGACGGCATCTTCCCGGGCGCCGAACGCAACTTCGAAGTGGGCATGAGCTACAAGTTCTGACCCCGCAATGCGAAGGGGGCATGGTGTTCGCCATGCCCCCTTTTTCTGATTCGCACTGGGCCTGCCTCAGCGCCCACCCTTCCTGAACACGTAGAAGAGATTCGGCTCGCTGACCAGATACAGCGTGCCGGCATCGTCCATCGCCACGCCCTCGGCCTGCGGCACGCTTTCCTTGAGGCCGTGGCTGCCGCGCGACAGCGACAGCGTGCTGATCGGCCGGCCAGCGGTGTCGAGTTCGACGACCAGCCGCGATTCGTCGGAAAGCGCCAGCAGGTGGCCGGTACGGCGGTCGTACTGCAGGCTGGAAACGTCGCGGACGAAGAGGCGGCGGTCGCGCTTCGGGTCGTCGCTGACGTCGATGGCGAAGTCCTGTTCCGGCCCCATGGCCGGGAAGCCGCGGATCTCGTAGATGCGCACCGGCTTTTCCTTGGCGACGAACAGGCGGCCGCCGTCCGGGTCCCAGGCCAGCCCCTCGAAGCCGAGGTTGCCGCTGCGCCCGATGCCGAGCGACAGGTGCTTGCTGTCGGCGGCGTCGAGGCGCTGCGTGTCGTCGTCGACGCGCACCTTGTACAGGCGCTGGCGGCGCTCGTCGCTGATCACGTAGAGGCCGCGGCTGATGTATTCGACGGCCTCGGTGTCGCCGAAGCCGACGAGCGGGATGCGGCGCAGGATGGCGCCGGCCAGCGACAGCTCGATCAGTTCGGTGTCCTGGTTGGTGACGGTGAACAGCGTCTTCCGGTCCGGGTCGTAGGTCAGCGCCGAAACGTTCTCGACGCCGGGCAGCGGCCGTCCCTCGACGACGACGTCGTAGGCCGGCAACCACAGCGAGCGCTGCTGCCATTCGGTCCCCATGCGCCAGGCGTTGAAGGCGAACCAGCCACGTTCGAACAGGCGGAGGTGCTGGCCAACCGCCACCGCGCCGAGCAGGACGACGACGGCGACGGTGCGCAGGACGGGTTGGCGGATCATGGCCGACAGGATGGCGACAGGGCGGCGCCGCGGGCGGCGGCGCTCAGCCGACGACGACGCGCGGCAGGCCGTCGATCACCTCGCCGACCACCGTCGCGTGGTCGAAGCCCTGCTGCAGGAAGATCGACAGTACCTCGGTGACGACCTCGGGCGCGCAGGAGACGAGCAGGCCGCCGCTGGTCTGCGGGTCGGCGAGGAGCATGCGCTCGGCCTCGCCGAGGCGGTCGGCGACGGTGAGCAGGTTGCCGTAGCTCTGCAGGTTGCGCGTCGAGGCGCCGGTGACGAAGCCCCGGCGGGCGTAGTCGAGCGCGTTCGGCAGCAGCGGCAGCGCGTCGAAACGCAGCGTCGCCGCCACCTGCGAGGCCTTGCAGATTTCCAGCAGGTGGCCGGCCAGCCCGAAGCCGGTGACGTCGGTCATCGCGTGCACGCCGTCGAGGCAGGCGAGCGCCGGCCCCGGCGTGTTGAGCTGCGTCGTCGAGGCGATCATCGCCGCGTAGTCGTGCTCCGTCAGATCGCCCTTCTTGAAGGCCGCGGAGTGGATGCCGACGCCGAGCGCCTTGCCGAGGATCAGCTTGTCGCCGGGGCGCGCGCCGACGTTGCGCTTGACGTGGTCCGGGCGCACCAGGCCAATGGCGACGAGGCCGTAGATCGGCTCCGGCGAGTCGATGGTGTGGCCGCCGGCGATCGGAATGCGCGCCTGGGCGCAGACCGATTCGCCGCCTTCGAGGATGCGCCGGATGGTGTCGGTGTCGAGCTTGTTCACCGGCATGCCGACGATGGCCAAGGCGAACAGCGGCGTACCGCCCATCGCATAGATGTCGGAAATGGCGTTGGTGGCGGCGATGCGGCCGAAGTCGAAGGGATCGTCGACCACCGGCATGAAGAAGTCGGTGGTGGCGACGATGGCCTGCGTGTCGTTGAGCTGCCAGACGGCGGCGTCGTCGGCGGTCTCGATGCCGACCAGCAGCTGCGGCGGCATCAGCGGCGCCGCCGACTTGGCGAGAATCCGTTCGAGCACGCCGGGGGCGATCTTGCAGCCGCAGCCGCCGCCGTGCGCGAGCTGGGTGAGGCGGACGGGGGAAGTCGTGCTGTCGGTCATGGTCGTGGCGCCGGAAAGGAAAGCCGCGATCTTAGCAGAGGCCGGCGACGCCGCTCGGGCGCCCCCGGTGACGTTCGTCGCGGCGCGCGAAACGACCGCTCAGGCGGCGTCGAACCCGGCGTCCTCGATCGCCGCGCGCAGCGCGGCCGGCGCGACCTGCGCCGGATCGTAGGCGACGCGCGCCTCGCCCGCTTCGAGCGACACCGTCACCGCGCCAACGCCGGGCAGTGCCTGCAGCACGCCGCCGACGTTCTTCACGCAGCCCTGGCAGCTCATGCCGCCGACCTTGATCACGACCTGTTCCATGTCCGTTTCTCCCGAAAAGATGAGGCGCGCCGCTCAGGCGACGACGAAGGGCTGTGCGGCCAGGAGGCGGGCGAAGGCCTCGGCCGGCAGCGGCTTGCTGAAATGGTAGCCCTGCACTGCGTGGCAGCCCTGGCGGCGCAGCATCTCCAGCTGCTCCGCTTCCTCGACGCCCTCGGCGATGACCTGCAGGCGCAGGCTCTGCCCCATCGAGATGACGGTGCTGGCAATGGCCCAGTCGTCGGCATCGGTAACGATGTCGCGGACAAAGCTGCGGTCGATCTTCAGCTTGTCGATCGGGAAGCGCTTCAGGTACGAGAGGCTGGAATAGCCGGTGCCGAAGTCGTCGATGGCCAGCTGCACGCCCATCACCGACAGCTTCCTGAGCGCCTGCACGGTGGCCTCGGCGTCCTCCATGACGATGCTCTCGGTCAGTTCCAGTTCGAGGTGCTCGGCGGGCAGGCCGGTGAGCTGCAGGATGCCGGCGACGGCCTCCTCGAAGCGCTGCTGGCGGAACTGCGCCGACGACAGATTGACGGCGACGGTGATCGGCGGCAGACCGGCATTGCGCCAGGTCGCCGCCTGCCGGCAGGCCTCCTTCAGCACCCAGGCACCGATCGGCACGATCAGCCCGCAGGCCTCGGCGATGGGGATGAACTTGGCCGGCGGAATCATGCCGAGCTGCGGGTGCTGCCAGCGCACCAGCGCCTCGGCGCCGACGATGCGGCCGCCGGCGAGCTCGACCTGCGGCTGGTAGTGCAGCACCAGTTCGCGCCGTTCGAGCGCGACGCGCAGGCTGTTCTCCAGCATCAGCCGTTCGAGGGCCGCCTCGTTCATCTCGCGGGCGAAGAACTGGTAGGCGTTGCGGCCGCTCTCCTTGGCCCGGTACATGGCCGTGTCGGCATGCTTGAGCAGGGTCTGGAAGTCGCGCCCGTCCTGCGGGTACAGGCTGACGCCGATCGACGGCGTCACCGTCAGCTGGTGGCCGTCGGTGACGAAGGGCTGCGACACCGCCTTGAGGATCTTGCGGGCGACGCCGGCGGCACCCTCGATGCTGCTCTCGGCGCAGACGACGACGAACTCGTCGCCGCCCAGCCGCGCCAGCGTGTCGGTGCGCCGCACGCAGCGGCTCATGCGCTGCGCCACCTCGCAGAGCAGCTGGTCGCCGGTGAAATGGCCGAGCGAATCGTTGATCGTCTTGAAGTGGTCGAGGTCGATGAACAGCAGCGCCGCCAGCGAGCCTTCGCGCTCGGCCTGCGCCAGCACCTGGTCGACGCGGTCGTGCAGCAGCGTGCGGTTGGGCAGGCGGGTCAGCGGGTCGTAGTAGGCGAGCTGGCGGATGCGCGCCTCGGCGGCGTGGCGCTCGGAGATGTCGGTCGAGATACCGATGTAGTTGATGATCCGGCCCTCGCTGTCGCGGTAGGCGCTGATCGTCAGCCAGGCCGGAAAGACCTCGCCGTTCTTGCGCCGGTTCCACAGCTCGCCCTGCCAGACGCCGTCGCGATCGATCGTCGCCCACATCGCCGCGTAGAACTCCGGCGGCTGCCGGCCGGAACTGAGGAAACCGGGCGTGCGCCCGATCGCCTCGTCGGCGGTGTAGCCGGTGATGCGCGTGAAGGCCGGATTGACGGCGACAAGGAGACGGTTCTCGTCGGTGATCAGGATCACCTCCTCGCCGACGTCGAAGACGCGCTGCGCCAGGCGCAGGCGCTCCTCGGCCCGGCGCCGCGCCGAGATGTCGCGGAAGATCGCCTGCAGCTGCTTCTTGCCGCCGGACTCGATGACGCTGGTGCTGACCTCGACCGGAATGTCCTCGCCGTCGGCGTTGCGGATGCGCATTTCCTCCGGCGCGCCGCCGCCGACGGTGATATGCCGGCGCAGCTCGGCCTCGTGGCTGGCCCGCCGGTCGGGCGGGAAGATCTCCACCGAGGGCAGGCGCAGCAGTTTCTCGCGCGGGCGGCGCAGCAGCGTCTCGGCGGCGACGTTGGCTTCGACGATGAGGCCGGCCTCGCCGTCGATGACGATGATCGCGTCCTGCGCCGACTCGAAGAGCGCGCGGTAGCGGTTGCGCGACTCGCCGATCTGGTCCTCGACGAGGCGCTGCGCGGTGAGGTCGAAGACCGTGCCGACCGAGGCCGGCGCACCGGAGAAGCTGGCCGGCACGCCCATGATGGCGATCGGAAACTGGCTGCCGTCCTTGCGCACGCCGGTGACTTCATACGGGAAGCCGGGCTCGCCGGCGGCGCGCCGGCGCATCTGGTCGCGCAGCCAGTCGTGCTGCTCGGGCACGACGACGTCGAGTGGCCCCATGCCGGCCAGCAGCTCCGCCTCGCTGTAGCCGAAATACGCCGCCAGCCGCGGGTTCACGTAGACGAAGCGCGAGTCCTGCAGCATGAAGATGCCGACCTGCGCCGCGCGCATGATGCCGCTGTACTTGGCCTCGCTCTCGCGCAGCGCCTGCTCCTGCAGGATGCGCGCCGAGATGTCGCGCTGGATGCCGAAGACGCCGAGCACCCGCCCGGCATCGTCGACGTCGGCGAGGAGCTGCATCTCGACCCAGGCCGGCGGCGCCGCCGCCGGCGCCAGCTCGATCGTGGCCAGTTGCCCCGTCGCCGCCAGGCAGTCGGCGAGCGCCTGCCGCCAGGCCGCCGGCGAGCGCGCCGGCACGGCCAGCGGGTCGGCGCCGGTGAGCGCCGCCGCGGTCAACCCGCACTGCGCGGCGAAGGCTTCGTTCACGCGCAGGAAGCGCAGCGCTTCGGGCTGCCCGGCGGCGACCGCGCGCGGCAGCGGCTCGGGGAAACGCAGCGCGAAGCAGCCGTCGAGCGACTGCGCAAAGAAATCGCCGAGGAGGCGCGTCGATTCCTGCAGCGAGGCCTCGGCCGCACGGCGCTCGCTGACGTCGGTGGTGATGCCGAAGACGGCGAGCGGCCGGCCGTCGGCGTCGGCCTCGACCGTCGTCGCGTCGCGGAACCAGGCCAGCTGCCCGTCCGGCAGGCGCAGCCGGTATTCGATCTGCGTGCGCGTCCGCTGTCCGGGCGCCGCCGCCGCCAGCGCGGCGAAATGCGCGATGCAGCGCGCGTAGTCGTCGACCGGCATGCGCTCGCGCAGCACCGCCAGGCCGCGCCGATGCAGTTCGTCGAGCGGCGCGCCGAGCACCTGCTCGGCGCCGGCGCTGACGTAGTCGTAGGCGTCGCTGCGCAGGTTGGCGCGATAGACGATGTGCTCGGTGCAGCCGAGAATCTCGCGCAGCATTTCCTTCCCGTCGGCCAAGGACGACTCCCCTTCCAATCGATGCGATCCGTCCGTCGTCACCTTCCGCTCCCGGCCCGGCGCGGCCGCCAGCGTTTCAGCAACAGCGAGTTCGACACCACCGAGACCGAACTCAGCGCCATCGCCGCCCCGGCGACGACCGGGTTGAGCAGGCCGAAGGCCGCGAGCGGGATGCCAAGCACATTGTAGATGAAGGCGAAGAACAGGTTCTGCCGGATCTTGCCGAGCGTCGCCCGCGACAGCAGGATGGCGTCGGCGACGCCGGCGAGGTCGGCGCCGATCAGCGTCAGGTCGGCGGCCTCGATCGCCGCGTCGGAGCCGGCGCCAATGGCGAAGCCGACGTCGGCGGCGGCGAGCGCCGGCGCGTCGTTGATGCCGTCACCGACCATCGCCACGCCGCGGCCGCCCTCCTTCAGCGCGTTGACCTCGGCCGCCTTGTCGCCGGGCAGGATGCCGGCGCGGAATTCGTCGATGCCGGCGGCGCGGGCGACGGCCGCCGCCGTCACCACGTTGTCGCCGGTCAGCATCACCACGCGCAGGCCCATCGCGCGCAGGCGCGCCACCGCCGCCGGCGAGGTCGGCCGCAGCGGATCGGCGACGGCCAGCAGCGCCAGCGGCCGGCCGCCCTCGGCGAGGACGACGACGGTCTTGCCCTCGCCCTGCAGGCGGCGCACGGCGTCGGCGGCGACGCCGTCGGCGCCGGTCGCCGGCAGGTTCTCGCCGGCCCATTCCGGCGAGCCGAGGCGCAGCGCGCGCCCGTCCACCGTGCCTTCGACGCCCTGCCCGGGGACGGCGCGGAAATCGGCGACGGCGGGCAGCGCCAGCCCGTCGGCGGCGGCCCGGTCGAGCACGGCGCGCGCCAGCGGGTGCTCGGAGCCGCGTTCGAGCGCGGCGGCGAGGCCGAGCGCGGTCGCCGCGTCGATGCCGGCGACGGCGAGGTCGGTCACTTCCGGCGCGCCGCGCGTCAGCGTGCCGGTCTTGTCGAGGGCGACGACGCCGAGGCGCTCGGAGCGTTCCAGCGCCTCGGCGTTCCTGACCAGGATGCCGGCGCGCGCGCCCTGCCCGGTGCCGACCATGATCGCCGTCGGCGTCGCCAGCCCGAGCGCGCACGGGCAGGCGATGACCAGCACGGCGACGGCGCTGACCAGCGCCTCGGCCGGATCGCCGGCGAGCAGCCACCAGCCGGCGAAGGTGAGGATGGCGATGACGCAGACGGTCGGCACGAAGACCGCCGAGATGCGGTCGGCGAGCTTCTGCACCGGCGCCTTCGATCCCTGCGCCTCGGCCACCAGGCGGATGATGCCGGCCAGCAGCGTGTGTTCGCCGACGCCGGTGGCGCGGCAGCGCAGCTGGCCGAGCTCGTTCGCCGTCGCCGCGAAGACGCGGTCGCCGGCGGCCTTGGCCACCGGCATGCTCTCGCCGGTGAGCATCGCTTCATTGACGCTGGAGGCGCCGTCGAGCACCGTGCCGTCGACCGGCACGCTCTCGCCGGGACGGACGACGAAGACGTCGCCGGGCAGCAGCGTGTCGGCCGCCACCTCGACCAGCGCGCCGTCGCGCTCGATGCGCGCGGTGCGCGGCCGCAGCCGGATCAGCGCCTCGATCGCCGCCGTCGTGCCGGCCTTGGCGCGCGCTTCCAGCAGCTTGCCCATCAGCACCAGCGTGATGACCGCCGCCGAAGCCTCGAAATAGACGTGCAGGTGGTCGAGGCCGAAGACCGTGACCGCCGCCGAGAAGCCCCAGGCCATGCTCGTGCCGAGCGCCACCAGCACGTCCATGTTGGCGCCGCTGAGACCGCCGCCGCGCAGCGCCTTCCAGGCGCCGTCGTAGAAGCGCCGGCCGATCCAGAACTGTACCGGCGTCGCCAGCACGAGCTGCAGCCAGCGCGGGATCGGCTCGGCCATGTGCGCGCCGCCGTGTTCGCCGTCGCCGAACATCCAGAACATCTGCAACACCAGCGGCAGCGTCAGCGCCGCGGCGATCCAGAAGCGGCGCTTCTCGATGCGCCAGGCTTCGGCGCGGCGCGCCTTCTCCTCATCGCGCGAGCGGTCGTCGGCGAGGCGCGCGGAAAAGCCGGCCTTCTCGATGGCGGCGACGAGGTCGGCGGGCGTCGTCCGGCCGGGCACGAAGCGCACGCGGGCACGTTCGGCGGCAAGGTTCACGCTCGCCTCGACGCCGTCGAGCCGGCGCAGCACCTTCTCGATGCGCGCCGCGCAGGCGGCGCAGGTCATGCCGCCGACGGCCAGCTCGACGGTCTGCGGCGGCACCGTGAAGCCGGCGCGCTCGATCGCCGCGACCACCGCCGCCGGCCCGGTCTCGTCGCCGGCGAGACGCACCTGCGCGCGCTCGGCGGCGAGGTTCACGCTCGCCTCGACGCCAGGCAGGCGGTTGAGCACCTTCTCGATGCGCGTCGCGCAGGCGGCGCAGGTCATGCCGCCGATCGGCAGGTCGAACTGGCGTGCGGGTCCGCTCATCGACTCACTTCACCAGCAGCACCGGGCACGGCGCCAGGCGCAGCACCTGGTGCGCGACCGAGCCGAGGACGGCGTCGGCGAGCGCGCCGCGGCCGACATTGCCGAGGATGAGTTCGCTGCAGGCAAGCTCGCCGGCGACACGGGCGATGACCTCGGCCGGGCTGCCGACGTGGATGTGCCGGGTATAGGCGACGCCGGCGTCGGCGAGCAGGCGCTCGGCGTCGGCCAGGTGCGGCAGGCTCTCCTCGCGGTAATAGCGTTCGAGGCTGTCGTGGCCGATGAATTCCTGCACCCGGCCGACCGGAATCGGCGGGTGCACGTAGAGCAGATGCACGGCCGGCCGCTCGCGCCAGCGATCGAGGCGGGCGATCAGGTGCGCGACGGCGCGGGCCGAGCTTGCGGAACCGTCGACGGCAAGCAGTACGTTCATGTCGTTCCCCATCCGTTGGGCGGTCCGCGCAAGCATGGCGGCCGCCGCGTTCAGTGTTGCCATGCCGGCTCAGGCGCTCTGGGCGAGGCGCCAGACACCGAGCAGACCCCAGACGCCGAAGCCGGCCACCAGCGTGCCCGCCGCCGCGCGCAGCAACGGCCGCTGCACGATGGCGCGCAGGCGCGCCAGCAGGAAGCCGGCGAGCAGCAGGTTGGGCAGCGTGCCGGCGCCGAAGGCGAGCATCAGCAGGCCACCGCGCAGCGCCGAACCGGAGGTCAGCGCCGTCGCCAGCGCGCTGTAGACCAGCCCGCACGGCAACCAGCCCCAGAGCAGCCCGAGCGGAAAGGCGCGGGCCGGCGTCGTCGCCGGCAGGAAGCGGCGCGTCAGCGGCTGCAGGCGTCGCCACAGATTCTGACCGAGGCGCTCGACGAAGGCCAGCGCGCGCGTGACGCCGACGAGGTAGAGGCCGAGCGCGACGAGCATAAGGTTGGCGGCGACAGCGAGCGCAAGGCGCAGCGGCAGCTGCCCGGAGAGCGCCAGCGAGAGGCCGCCGAGGGCGCCGACGAGGGCGCCGGCGACGGCGTAGGAGGCGATGCGGCCGAGGTTGTAGGCAAGATGCAGCGACAGCCGCGGCGGTCCGCCCATCGACAGCGCGCCGACGATGCCGCCGCACATGCCGACGCAGTGCGTGCCGCCGAGCAGGCCGACGAGGAACAGCGCGAGATAACCGGAATCGGGCACGGAAAGGCTAGGGGTCGGGGGTGACGGCCGACGGACGGCCGCGGATCATGTTTCCCCGCATTTTACCCCAGCCCCGGTGCCGGGGCGCCGTGACTCAGATCACCTTGGAGTAGCGCGTGCGCTGCCGGTCGGCGCGCAGGTAGCGGTCGAAGACCATCGAGATGGCGCGCACCAGCATGCGTCCGGGCGGCAGCACGGTGATCCACTTGTCGTCGACCTTGACCAGCCCGGCCGCCTGGAATTCCTTGAGGTCTTCGAGTTCGGCGGCGAAGTACTTGCGGAAGTCGATCAGGTGGGCGATCTCGATCGATTCGAGCGACAGCTCGAAGTGGCACATCAGCGCCTGGATGATCGCCCGGCGCAGGATGTCGTCGGCGGAGAGCTCGATGCCGCGATAGACCGGCAGGATGCCGGCGTCGAGGCGGTCGTAGTACTCGTCGAGCGTCTTCACGTTCTGCTCGTAGGTCGGCCCGACCTTGCCGATGGCCGAGATGCCGAAGGCCAGCAGGTCGCAGTCGGCGTAGGTCGAGTAGCCCTGGAAGTTGCGGTGCAGGCGCCCCTGGCGCTGGGCGACGGCAAGCTCGTCGTCGGGCTTGGCGAAGTGGTCCATGCCGATGAAGACGTAGCCGGCCTCGGTCAGCTTGCGGATGGCCAGCGACAGGATCTGCATCTTGGCGTCGGGCGACGGCAGGTCGACGTCGGCGATACGGCGCTGCGGCTTGAACAGGCTCGGCAGGTGGGCGTAGTTGTAGATCGACAGGCGGTCCGGGTCCATCGCCAGCACGCGTTCGAGCGTGCGGTTGAAGCCCATCACCGTCTGGAACGGCAGGCCGTAGATCAGGTCGACCGAGACCGATTTGAAGCCGCTGCCGCGCGCGGCACGGATCACAGTCTCCGTCTCCTCGACGGTCTGGATGCGGTTGACCGCCTGCTGCACGCGCTCGTCGAAGTCCTGCACGCCGAGGCTCATGCGGTTGAAGCCGAGTTCGCCGAGCAGCTGCACGGTCGCCACGTCCACCTTGCGCGGATCGACCTCGATCGAATATTCGCCGCCGTCGAGCAGGCGGAAGTGCTTGCGGGTCGCCCCCATCAGCTGCCGCATCTCGTCGTGCGAGAGGAAGGTCGGCGTGCCGCCGCCCCAGTGCAGCTGGATCACGTCGTGATCGCCGTCGAGGTACTCGCTCTGCAGCGCCAGCTCCTTGGCCAGGTACTTCAGGTACTTGGCCGAGCGCCCGTGATCCTTGGTGATGATCTTGTTGCAGGCGCAGTAATAGCAGATGGTGTTACAGAAGGGGATGTGAAAGTATAATGAGAGCGGTCGGCTGATGCCGCCGATGTTGCGCTTGCCCAGCCACAGTTTGTAGGCTTCCGCGTCGAAGGCCTCGACGAAGCGGTCCGCCGTCGGATACGACGTATAGCGGGGACCGTTGATGTCGAAGCGCCGGAGGATCTGCGGGTCGAAGACGAGGTTGGGTGTGGCGAAGTTCATTGGATGCAAGCAGTACGTGTGCGGCGGATTATCATGGAGGCCGTAAACGCGCACGTTGACATGGATCAAAGGGGCAATAGACCTCCCGAACGGACCCTAGACACGCCGGAGCGAGCATGCCCAACCGTAAGATCGCCACCCCCATCACCCTGACTGAGGTCAAGTCGGCGTGTTCGAACTGTAACCTGCACGAACTCTGCCTGCCGCTGGGGCTTTCGCACGCCGAGATCGAGAAGCTCGACGAGGTCGTCGCCAATCGCCGCCGGCTGAAGCGCGGCGAACACCTGTACCGCGCCGGCGAGCCCTTCGATGCGATCTACGCCATCCGCAGCGGCTTCTTCAAGACCGACGTGCTGCTCGAGGATGGCCGCGAGCAAGTCACCGGCTTCCAGATGACCGGCGAACTGCTCGGCCTGGACGGCATCAGCACCGAGCACCATTCGTGCAACGCCGTCGCGCTTGAGGACAGCGAGGTCTGCACCATCCCCTTCCTGCATCTGGAGGGACTCTCGCGCGAGATTCAGACGCTGCAGCACCATTTCCACAAGGTGATGAGCCGCGAGATCGTCCGCGACCACGGCGTCATGATGCTGCTCGGCACGATGCGCGCCGAGGAACGGCTGGCCGCCTTCCTGCTCAACCTGTCGCAGCGCTTCACCGCGCGCGGCTATTCGCCGGCCGAGTTCTACCTGCGCATGACGCGCGAGGAAATCGGCAGCTACCTCGGGCTGAAGCTGGAAACCGTCAGCCGCGCCTTCTCCCGCTTCCAGGAGGAAGGCCTGATCGCCGTGCAGCAGAAGCATGTGCGCATCCTCAGCATTCCCGGCCTGAAGCAGCTGATGAACCACCAGCAGGGCCGCGGCTGAAGCCGCTCCGGCGGGACCGCCCCGCCTGGCCGGCTCAGGCGAGCCAGCCGAGCGGATGGCGCGTCAGCGCCACCATCACGATGTAGCCGAAGGCCGCCAGCGCGGCGACAAACCACACCGCCCGCTGCGCCTTGGTGCGTCCGCGCTTCAGGGCCATCATGCCGAGCACGATGTAGGCGAGCAGGCCGAAGAACTTGGCCGTCAGCCAGGGCAGCACGAACGGGTACTGCGCGCTGATCACCGCCATGGCAATGGCGCTCGCCAGCAGCACGGTGTCGATCACGTGCGGCAGCACCTTGACCAGCCGGCGCTGCAGCAACGGCGAATCGGCCAGCATGAGCAGGCCGCGAACGGTAAAGCCGGTGATCGAGAGGACCACGGCGGTGACGTGAAGGTGCTTCAGTGCCAGATAGCTCATCGCTTACCCCGGTCGCCCGTCCGGGCGCGGTTTCAGGAACATCGACAGATGCACGCGCCCCCACATGCCGAAGACGGCCAGCCAGCCGAGCGCGCTCAGCCAGACCGCATCGAAGGCGCCGGCCTCCGCCGTCCACTCGCCGGCGATGCGTAGCAGCGCCACCGCCTGGAACAACCAGAACAGCCGCCAGGACCAGACGTCCGACGAGATCAGGCGACCGGAGTGGCCAAGGGTGACGCGCGTCGCCATGCCGATCAGGATCGAAGCGAAATAGCCGACGGTCAGCGCGTGCAGCGGCGCGCGGCCGCCCCAGGCGACGCCGGCAAGCGCCGCAAGGCTCTGCGCGGCAAAGAGGAGCAGCGCGACGCCAAGCCAGACGCTGGCCAGATGGTGCATCGCCAGCAGGTGCGAAACGAAGGCCTTGCGCAGCTGCCAGCGCCAGGACAGCCAGAGGGCGGTAGCGCCACCCGTCGCGTCGGCCAGCCACAGCCACTCCCGCCAGCCGGCACCGGCCAGCAGCGCATGGCCGGCACAGCAGGCGAGGACGATCCAGTACGGCAGCCGGCCGCGGTATTCGTCGTAGCCGCGGATGACGCTGCCGGAGAAGAAGGGCAGCATGCGGTAGGTGACGGTGAAGAAGACCGGCACCAGGAACAGCCAGAGGCCGACCTCGATCGCCACGGCGACGAGCGTTGCATCGGTCAGCGCGATGCCGGCGGCGAACAGCGGCAGGCCGGCGCCGCCGGCGGCGAGTGCGGCGAGGACGACCCAGGCGTGCGTCTTGTGCTCGCTCATCGAGGCGCGCACGCAGGCAAACAGCGACTGCCAGCCGAGCCACCAGCCGGCGGCGGCGACGGCCATGCCGAGCGGCAGCAGCGGCGCCGCGAGGAGGCCGGCGTAGAAAGTCAGCCAGCCGGCGACGAGCAGGCAGAAGGCCGGCACGTAGTGGCGCTGTTCGAGCGGCCCCTGCGCCACCCATTTCGGCAGCGCCGTCATCAGGAAGCCGAAGATGAAGAAGGTGAACAATCCGTAGATCATCAGCGCCGCGTGCAGCCAGACGGCCGGCGCCGGCCACGACAGCGGCTCGTACAGGCCGGCATAGCGGGCACCGAGGTCGCTTGCCCAGAACAGCATGCCGAAGAGCGCCTGCAGCGCGCCGGCGAAGAACATCACCCGGTGCGGCGCGGCGAAGAAGACGTGGCGCAGGTTCATCGCCGCCCCTCGATGCCGAGTTCCGCCAGCCGGGCATCGACCAGCGCCGCATGCCGACGGTAGACGCCGAGCGCGGTGAACAGGTTAGCCGAGAGCAGCACCGCCGCCGCCGCCAGCGCCAGGCCGGCGATCCGCGCCAGCCCGGCGGGCCACAGCGCGGCGCCGGCGAGCAGCGCGCAGGCGGCGAAATGGACGCGCATCTGGCGCTGCATCGGCGCCTCGGCGAGCACCGCCTTCATGTTCGGCGCCACCACCTTGCCCTGGCCGCGGTTCTGCAGATGCAGCCAGACCAGGAAGGGAACGATCTTGTAGAGCATGCCGACGATCACCGACATGAAACCGCCGGCCAGCACCAGCACGCCGAACAGCAGCGGCCATTCCTCGCGCTCGCCGAGCGCCGGCACCAGCGCCGCGATCTCCCACAGCGCGCAGGCGGCCAGGCCGGAGGCCATCGCGCCGCGCCACAGGCGCTGCGTCGTATCGGGACGGGCGCGCTTGCTGCGCGCCTGCAGCCACAGCGTCATCGCGCAGAAGGCGGCGGCCAGCCAGACCAGCAGCGCCTGCAGGAGGGCGGCAAGATCGGCTGCCGCGAGAAGCATCGCTGCCGTCATCGCCAGCACCGTCGTCACCAGTCCGACCACGTAGAGCCGGCTGAACCATTGCGGATAGGCCGGCGTCAGCTGGAACATCGGCACGACAACGTAGGCCACCGCCGACAGCAGGCCGAGTCCCCACGCCCCCAGTCCCCAGCCGGCGTGGAGGTTGGTCATCTCGACCAGCGGCAGCGACCAGCGACCGTCGAGGCCGCCGGCGAGCGCGATGCCGAGGGAAACGACACCGAGCAGCGCCAGCAGCGCCAGCTTCAGGCTGCCGACGGTCGGGCTGGTCGCCGGCACGCCGCGCAGCGACAGCGCCGCCATCAGCAGGAAGAAGCCGATGCCGCCGCCGAGCAGCAGCGCCGCCAGCGAGAAGCCTCCCGGGAGCAGCCCGAGGAAGGCGCCGGCGAGCGCCAGCACCCCGGCCAGCAGCAGCACATGCACGACGCGGGCGACGAACAGCGGCTGCCGCAGGTTGGCGCCGGCGACTACCGGCAGGATCTGGATCATCGCGCCGATCATCACCTGCAGCATGAAGCCGAGTGCGACCAGGTGCGTCAGCGCCAGCGCGCCAGGAGCCCAGCGCGAGACGAGCATCTCGGCGCCACCGGCCAGCAGCAGCATGCCGGCGAGCAGCGGGAACAGCGGTGCCGTGACGAAGAAACGGAAAGGCGCCGCGAAGGGCGGCGCCTGTTCGAAAGACAGGAGGGCCTGCATGGGGCTACCGCGTCAGGCCGCCGCGTGCCAGATCAGGATCTCGACGGTGCCGTCGGCGAGGTGCTCGGCCTCGTGGCGAAAGCCGTTGTTGGCCAGCG
>JANJTW010000058.1 GCA_024710925.1 Rhodocyclaceae bacterium
GTTTACCAAGGACAGCCTGCTGCAGGCGGTTGCGAGCTTCGCGCCGCAGCCGGTCCAGTAATAGACTCGCATCAAACGCAATCATCGGAGTAACAGCATGCCCGTGAAGAAAATCCTCGTCGTCGACGATTCGCCCACCGAACGCCATTTCCTGGTCGAGCTCCTGACCCGGAACGGCTACCAGGTCGTCACGGCCGAAAGCGGCGAGGAAGGGATCAACAAGGCCAAGGCCGAGCATCCGGATCTCGTCATCATGGACGTCGTCATGCCCGGCCTGAACGGCTACCAGGCGACGCGCACGCTGACCCGTGACGACGAGACGAAGAACATCCCGGTGTTCGTGTGCACCACCAAGAGCCAGGAAACCGACAAGATCTGGGGGTTGCGTCAGGGCGCCCAGGACTACTTGGTGAAGCCGGTCAATCCGGAAGAGTTGCTGGCCAAGATCGCCGCCCTCTGAACCGCGCGCGGGCATGGCGAAGAAGATCAGCCTGCGGGAATTCCAGGAACATCTGGCCGCCCGCCTGAGCAGCGCCGTCAAGGGACAGGCCGCTGCCGGCCTGCTCGGCGTGCAGGCCGGCAGCGGGTTCTGGCTGCTCAACCTGTCCGATTCCGGCGAGATCGTTCCCCTGCCCCCGCTCGCGCCGGTGCCGCTGACCCGCCCCTGGTTCGCCGGCATCGCCAACATTCGCGGCAACCTCCATTCGGTCGCCGATTTTTCCGCCTTCATGGGCGGCGAGCCGACGCCGACCAATGCGGCTTCCCGCCTGCTCCTCGTCGGCACGCGCCACGGCAGCAACGCCGCGCTGCTGGTGACGCGCATGCTCGGCCTGAAGAGCCCGGAACAGTTCACGCCGCTGCCGGCGGCCGCCGATGCACCGCCCTGGGAGGCCGAGCGCCTGGCCGACATCGACGGTCGTGCCTGGCGCAAGCTCAACGTCCGCGCGCTGCTGGCGGACCCGGATTTCATGGAAATCGGCGCCTGAGCGCCCGCCGGGCGCGCCTGCGACCCGGCAACGAACGTAGGCAACAGAGATAAGAACGGGAGACGATTCATGGCGTTCAAGCTGAAACTGCCGGCCCTCGGCGGTGGCAAGAAACCGGCGGCGGCCGATGCGACGATCGCCGCCCCCACCGTGATGGACGACGGCAAGTCGGCCAGGGGCAGAACGGCGGCGGGCAAGGGTTTCCTCGGCCAGTATTCGGTGAACCGGCAGCTGCAGATCCTCGGCGGCGCGCTGCTGCTCGCCGTGCTCATGCTGATCGTCCTCATCTACCAGGACAACCGGCAGTCCTCGCAGGGCACCGCCTACGTCGCTGCCTCCGGCGAGATGCGCATGCTCTCGCAGCGCCTGGCCAAGGCCTCGACCCTCGCGCTGCAGGGCAACCCGGTCGCCTTCAAGCAGCTCAAGGAGTCGCGCGAACGCTTTTCCTTCCTCATCGAGCAGGTGACGAACGGCGGCGAGATCAACGAGGTCAAGGTGCCGCCGTCGCCGGACGGCGTGCGCGAGACGCTGGCGGCGTTGACCGAGGAGTGGGGCAAGACCGAGAAGAACGCCAGCCGCCTGCTGGAGATGGAAAAGAACCTGATCGCCCTCGGCAACGACGTGGCGACGATCAACAACAAGAATCCGTTGCTGCTCGAGCAGGCCGAGCAGGTGGCGGCGCTCAAGCTGCAGGTCGGCGGTGGCGCACGCGAGGTGGTGGCCGCCAACCAGCTGGTGATGCTGACGCAGCGCGTCGCCAAGAACGCCTCGGCGCTGCTCGTCGGCGATGCGATCGATCCCGAGGTGGCCTTCCTTCTCGGCAAGGACACGAACACCTTCCGCGACCTGCTGAATGCGCTGGCGAAGGGCAGCGAGACGCTGCGCATCAGCCCGACGACCGATGCCGACACGCGGCAGAAGCTGGCCGAACTCGACGCCACCTTCAAGGACTACCAGGCGGCGGTCGGCGGCATCCTTGGCTCGATGCAGCGCCTGGTGCTGGCGAAGCAGGCCGGCGCCAACATCTTCCGCGATTCCGAGGCCCTGCTCGCGGCCACCGACCGGCTGACCGAAGCCTATCAGGGCTCGCTCGCCGGACGCGTCGCCTTCGTCGCCTTTCTCGTCGCGCTCGGCTCGCTGGTCCTGCTCATCCTCGGCCTGATGGCCAAGGTCTACCTCGACGACTCGGCGCGCCGCGCCGCCGAGGCCGAGGCCAGCCGGCAGGAGACCGAGCGGCTGAACCGCACCAACCAGGACGCCATCCTGCGCCTGATGAACGAACTCGGCGACCTCGCCGACGGCGACCTGACCGTCACCGCGACGGTGTCCGAGGACATCACCGGCGCCATCGCCGACTCGATCAACTACACCATTGAAGAACTGCGGGTCCTCGTCGGCCGCATCAACGACGCTGCCGGACGTGTGACGCAAGCCACCGAGATCGCCCAGCAGACTTCCGCGGAGCTGCTGGCCGCTGCCGAGCGCCAGTCGCAGGAAATTCAGGACGCGGGTCGTTCGGCGCTGGACATGGCGCGTCAGATGAACCAGGTTTCCGGGGACGCCAACCAGTCCGCCCAGGTGGCCCGCCAGTCGCTTGCCGCTGCCGGCAAGGGTACCCAGGCCGTGCAGGATTCGATCAAGGGCATGAACGAGATCCGCGAGCAGATCCAGGAAACCTCGAAGCGCATCAAGCGCCTCGGCGAAAGCTCGCAGGAGATCGGTGAAATCGTTGAACTGATTTCCGACATTACCGAACAGACCAACGTGCTCGCTCTCAACGCCGCCATCCAGGCCGCTTCCGCCGGCGAAGCCGGGCGTGGCTTCACCGTCGTTGCGGAAGAAGTGCAGCGCCTTGCCGAACGTTCCGGCGAGGCCACCAAGCAGATCGCGGCGATCGTGAAGACAATTCAGACCGATACGCAGGATGCCGTATCGGCCATGGAAGAATCGACCCAGGGCGTGGTCGAAGGGGCCAAGCTGTCCGACGCCGCCGGCCAGGCGCTGGCGGAGATCGGCGCGGTGTCGCAGACGCTGGCCCAACTGATCGAGAACATTTCCAGCGCCACCCGTCAGCAGGCCGACTCGGCCACCGGCGTGGCCAGCAAGATGCAGGAAATCCTGCGCGTTACCGAACAAACGACGGCCGGTACCCAGAAAACCGCCAACGCGGTCGGCGAACTGGCTGGCCTGGCGACCGAACTGAAGGGATCGGTGGCCGGCTTCAAGGTCGCCTGAGGCCCCGCGCAGACACCGGAGAAATAGTTCCTCATGAATGCCGCGACGGAATTCGATGTCGGCCCGCTCACCTGGGTCAAGAGCGAAATCGATCTGGCGCTCGAGCGCGCCGACCAGGCCCTGCAGCAGTATGCCAGCAGCGTCGCCCAGGGGGCCGGCGATCCGACGCAGATCCGTTTCGCGCGTACCCACCTCCACCAGGTCCAGGGTGCGCTGACCATCGTCGGGCTGGACGGCGTCACCCAGTTCGCCGAAGCCCTCGAGTTTCTCTTCGAGGCGGCCGAACAGGAGAAGGCGCTTGCCGATGACTGTTTCGTTTCGCTGGCGCGCCGTTCGCTCGAGGCGATCGCGCATTACCTGGGCGATCTGGTCGGTGGGCTGCCCCACCAGCCCTTGCGCTTGTTGCCCCTCTATCGCGAGATCCAGTCCGCGCGCGGCTTGCCGCGGGTCTCGCCGACCGATCTTTTCTTCCCCGATCTGGGCATCCGCCCGCCACGCCGGGCGACCAGCCTGCAGGCGATGAAGCACGACGATTTCCTGAAGCTCCTCCGCCAGGAGCGCGCGCGTTTCCAGCGGGGCCTGCTGGCCTGGCTGCGTGCCCCTCAGGATCGTAGCGGCGTCGCCGACATGCTGGCCGCCGTCAAGCTCATCGAGGCCACCCAGGAGGCGGCCGGCGTGCGCGCCTTCTGGTGGGTGGCCACCGGCTTCCTGTCGGCTCTCGCCGAGGGCAGCCTGCCCGCCGAAACCGACGTCAAGCAGCTCTGTGCGCGTATCGACCTGCAGATCCGGCGCCTCGCGGAAGGCTCGCGCAATGTCGCCGAGCGACTGATGCGCGACGCACTCTATTTCGTCGCCAACGCCGAGAGCGAGAATGCTGCGGTTTGCCAGGTCAAGACCACCTATCGGCTGCAGGACGCTCTGCCTGCCGCGCCGGCGGCGGCCCCCGCCGCGCAGGATGCAGTGCGTCGCCGCCTGCGCGAGTTGATCGGCGCCACCGAAGAAAGCTGGAATCGTTTCTGTGCTGGCAGCGCTCAGTCGTTGCCAGTCTTCCGCGACAACGTCGGTGCCTTCTCGGCGGCAGTCGAGCAACTGGGGCACACCGATTATCGTCGACTTGCCCAGGCCGTGGTCGCCGCCGGCAACTGGCTGACCGAGGACCCCGCGCGGCATTCGGAAGCGCTGGCCATGGAAATCGCCACCGCGATTCTGCTCGCCCAGCACGCCCAGGAAAATTTCGCCCATCTCGGTGTCGATTTCGCGCACCAGGTCGACGTCATGGTGGCCCGCATCCATGGCTGTATCGCCGGAAACCCGCCACTGCCAGGCTCCGAAGTGCCAGCCCTCGACGAAATGTCGCGGGAAGCGCAGGAGCGGCTGCTGATTGCCC
>JANJTW010000089.1 GCA_024710925.1 Rhodocyclaceae bacterium
TCGCGGCCGTCGTGCGCCGGCAGGTCGAGCAGCATGCATTCCTTGCCGAAGCGCTCGCGGATCTCGCCGACCAGCTTCGGCAGGTCGAGGCCGCCGTTCGCCGCGCAGTCGATCTTGTTGATGACGATCATCCGGCACAGCCCGCGCTCGCCGGCCCATTTCATCATGCGTTCGGTGGACAGCTCGATGCCGGTCTGCGCGTTGATGACGACGAGCGCGGTATCCGCCGCCGCCAGCGCGGCCAGTGCCTGCCCGGCGAAGTCGGGATAGCCGGGCGTGTCGGCGAGGTGCACGCGCACGCCGGACCATTCGAAGCTGGCCAGCGCGCTGTTCAGCGAATGGCCGAATTCCTTCTCCAGCGGGTCGAAGTCGCAGACGGTGCAGCCCTTGTCCACGCTGCCCTTGGCGGTGATGGCGCCGGTGGCGGCAAGCAGCGCCTCGGCCAGCGTCGTCTTGCCGGCGGCACCGTGGCCGACGAGGACGACGGAACGGATCGATGCGGGTGTCGGATTCGCCATGCTCTTCTCCCTGCGGATGGTTTCCGGTCGATTCTACTCCCGCCCCGGCGGGCCGTGCGGCGGCCTGCCGTGCTACAAGTCCGCCCCCCAATTCCTTGATCTTTAAACCAATGTTCTCAGGCATCGTGGCCGCCGTCGGCCGCATCACCCATCTTTCCGCCCGCGCCGACGAGAAGAACACCGTCCGCCTGACGATCGAGGCCGGCACGCTCGGGCTGGACGACGTCGCGCTCGGCGATTCGATCGCCTGCAACGGCGTCTGCCTGACCGTGGTTGAGATCGAGGGCCCGCATTTCCGCGTCGACGTCTCGCCGGAAACGCTTTCCTGCACCGTCGGCCTCGACGCCCCCGGCGCGATCAATCTGGAGAAGGCACTGCGCGTCTCCGACCGCCTCGGCGGCCACATCGTCTCCGGCCACGTGGACGGCGTCGGCGAGGTGCTGCGCTTCGATGCGGTGGGCGACAACCGCCTGCTGCAGATCCGCGCGCCGCAGGCATTGGCTAAATACATCGCGCGCAAGGGCTCGATCACCGTGAACGGCACCAGCCTGACGACCAACGACGTCGACGGCGCCGACTTCACGATCAACCTGATTCCGCATACGCTCGCCAACACGACGCTGCACCTGCTGGCACCGGGCGCCAAGGTCAACCTCGAAGTCGACCTGATCGCACGCTACTGCGAGCGCCTGCTCAACCCGGAACTCTGAAATGGCACAGCCCCCACGCTCACTTTGTTCGCTGCCCCCCGAGGGGGCGCAGGCCTCCTTCGGGACGGCCCTTCTGGAGGCCTGATATGGCACCAACTCTGGCCGGCATCTCCCCGATCGAGGACATCCTCGCCGACATCAAGGCGGGGAAGATGGTCATCCTCGTCGACGAGGAAGACCGCGAGAACGAAGGCGACCTGGTCATGGCCGCCGAACACGTCACCCCCGAGGCGATCAACTTCATGGCCAAGTGGGGCCGCGGGCTGATCTGCCTGACGCTCTCCGAGCAGCGCTGCCGGCAGCTCAACCTGCCGCTGATGGTGCGCGACAACAAGACGCCGCACGGCACCGCCTTCACCGTCTCGATCGAGGCCGCCGAGGGCGTCACCACCGGCATCTCGGCCGCCGACCGCGCGCGCACCGTGCAGGCGGCGGTGGCGAAGAACGCGACCCAGCACGACATCGTCCAGCCCGGCCACATCTTCCCGCTGATGGCGCAGAACGGCGGCGTGCTGGTGCGCGCCGGCCACACCGAGGCCGGCTGCGACCTCGCCGCCTTGACCGGGCACGAGCCGGCGGCGGTGATCTGCGAGATCATGAACGACGACGGCACGATGGCGCGCCTGCCCGAACTGGTCGAATTCGGCCGCACGCACGGGCTGAAGATCGGCACCATCGCCGACCTGATCCATTACCGCGCCAAGTCGGAGGCGCTGATCGAGCGCGTCGTCTCCAAGCCGGTGTCGACCGCGCACGGCGACTTCACCCTGCACGCCTTCGCCGACCGCGTCGGCGGCACGACGCACCTGGCGCTGACCAAGGGCGAGATCCGCGCCGACGTCGAGACGCTGGTGCGCGTGCATGAGCCGCTCTCCGTGCTCGATTTCCTCGATCCGGCCAGCCGCCGCACCGCGTTCACGCTCGACCAGGCGCAGGAGGCGCTGGCGAAGCACGGCCACGGCGTCATCGTGCTGCTGCACCGGCCGGAAAACGGCGCCGACCTGCTCGCGCGGCTGACCGCCGAGCCGGACAGCGCGCGCCCAGCGGTCAAGTGGGACCCGCGCATCTACGGCATCGGCGCGCAGATCCTGAAAAACCTCGGCGTCGGCCGCATGAAGCTGCTCGCCAGCCCGCGCAAGATGCCCTCGATGGCCGGCTTCGACCTCGAAGTCACCGGCTACGTCGCCACCCCCAACGATCTGGACTGAACCATGCCCCGCTACGACGACATTCCCGAATTCGAACAGAA
The DNA here is from genome assembly GCA_024710925.1 of Rhodocyclaceae bacterium. Classification (GTDB taxonomy): domain Bacteria; phylum Pseudomonadota; class Gammaproteobacteria; order Burkholderiales; family Rhodocyclaceae; genus Proximibacter. The sequence goes on from JANJTW010000089.1 coordinate 2,478, forward strand.
CCTCGACGGCGCCGGCCTGCGCGTCGGCGTGGTCATGGCCCGCTTCAACCTCGACGTCTGCGAGGGCCTGCTCTCGTCGTGCACCGCCGAGCTGAAGAAGCTCGGCGTCGCCGCCGACGACATCGCCATCGCCACCGTGCCCGGCGCGCTGGAAATCCCGCTGGTGCTGCAGACGATGGCGCAGAGCGGCCGCTTCGACGCGCTGGTGGCGCTCGGCGCGGTGATCCGCGGCGAGACCTACCACTTCGAGGTGGTCTCCAACGATTCCTGCCGCGCCGTCATGGAAGTCCAGCTCGACACCGGCATCCCGGTGGCCAACGGCATCCTCACCTGCGAGAACGACGACCAGGCGCTCGCCCGCATGCAGGTCAAGGGCGCCGACTGCGCGCAGGCCGCCGTCGAAATGGCCAACCTGCTGCGCGCGCTGGCGGAGTGAGGGAAACGGACATGAGCGAAAACCAGAACAAACCGGCACGGAAGCCGGCCGGCAAGCCCGCCGGCGGCGCCAGCAAGTCGCCGCGCCGCCGTGCCCGCGAGTTCGCGCTGCAGGGCCTCTACCAGTGGCGCATCGGCGGCGCCGACGAGGCCGCGATCGAGGCGCACGTGCACGAGATCGCCGGCTTCGACAAGGCCGACCGCAATTTCTTCCTCGGCCTCCTGCGCGGCGTGCTGAAGGAGCGCGTCGCGCTGTGCGAGGCGATCCAGCCCTACCTCGACCGCAAATTCGACGAGCTGTCGCCGATCGAAGCCTGCATCCTGCTGGTCGGCGGCTACGAGCTGTACGCCCATCCGGAAACGCCGTACCGCGTCGTCATCAACGAGGCGATCGAGCTGGCCAAGGCCTACGGCGGCACCGACGGCCACAAGTACGTGAACGGCGTGCTCGACAAGCTGGCGGCGAAGCTGCGCCCGGTCGAGGTCGAGGCCCGCCTGCGCGGCAAGTAAGCACGGGCGTGCCTTCGGAATTCGCCCTCATCGCGCGGCACTTCACCCGCGCCACCCCCGGCGCCGTGCTCGGCCCCGGCGACGACTGCGCGCTGGTCCGCCCGTCGCCGGGCATGGAGCTGGCGATCACCACCGACATGCTGGTCGAGGGCACGCATTTCCTGCCCGGCACCGACCCCGGCCAGCTCGGCTGGAAAACGCTGGCGGTCAACCTCTCCGATCTTGCGGCAATGGGCGCGACGCCGCGCTGGGTGCTGCTCGCCGGCGCGCTGCCGGCGGCCGACGAGGACTGGATCGCCGCCTTCGCCGACGGCTTCTTCAAGTGTGCGCAGCGCTACGGCGCCGAGGTGATCGGCGGCGACACCACGCGCGGCCCGCGCAACCTGTGCGTCACCGCCATCGGCGAACTGCCGGCCGGGCAGGCGCTGCGCCGCGACGGCGCGCAGGCCAGCGACGACGTCTGGGTGTCCGGCCAGCCCGGCCTCGCCGCGCTCGGGCTGGCTCACCTGCAGGGCCGGACGACGCTGCCGCCGGCACTGGCCGCGCGCTGCACGACGGCGCTGCAGCGGCCGCTGCCGCGCGTCGAACTGGGGTTGAAGCTGCGCGGGCTGGCCACCGCCGCCATCGATGTCTCCGACGGCCTCGTCGCCGACCTCGGCCACATCCTGGAACGCTCCGGGCTGGCCGCCGACCTCTGCGAAGGCCAGTTCCCCCTGATTCCGCCGGGCAGCGAGCCGAGGCTCGCGCGCGAGGCGCAGCTCGCCGGCGGCGACGACTACGAACTCTGCTTCACCGCGGCCAGCGCCGACCGCCAGCGGGTGGTCATGCTCGCCGCCGAACTCGACCTGCCGCTCTGGCGCATCGGCCGCACCGTCGCCGCCGATGCCGGCCGGCCGGCCGGCGAAGTCCGCCTGAGCGACGCCGACGGCCAGCCCCTGCCCATCACCGACAAGGGATTCGACCATTTTGGTTAAGAAATCGATACCGCCGCCGCCGGCCTTCCTCTTCCGCCACCCGGCGCACCTGATCGCCTGCGGCTTCGGCAGCGGCCTGTCGCCGTGGGCGCCGGGCACCATCGGCACGCTCTTCGCGCTGTTCTCCTATCCGCTCATCCGGCCGTGGTTCGACGACCTCGGCTTCGCGCTCTTCCTCGTCACCTGCTACCTGTTCGGCATCGTCGCCTGCAACACCACCGGCAAGGCGCTCGGCGAGCCGGACCACGGCAGCATCGTCTGGGACGAGATCGTGCCCTTCTGGTTCGCGCTGTTCATGGCGCCGGAGGGCTGGCTGTGGTGGATCGCCGCCTTCTTCCTGTTCCGCTTCTTCGACATCGTCAAACCGCCGCCGGCGTGCAACTTCGACCGCATCAAGAACGGCTTCGGCGTCATGACCGACGACGTCTTCGCCGCCCTCTACACGGTGCTGTGCCTGGCGCTGCTGAAGGTCATCGTCGGCTGATGGACGGCAGACAGGCGCCTCTCGAAGCCCTCGCCGCCGAAGTCGGCGCCCGTCTGCGCGAACGCGGCGAGCGGCTGGCGACGGCGGAGTCCTGTACCGGCGGCTGGGTCGCCCAGTGCGCGACGGCCATCGCCGGCAGCTCCGACTGGTTCGAACGCGGCTTCGTCACCTATTCGAACGAGGCCAAGACGGAGATGCTCGGCGTCGCGCCGGACACCCTCGCCCGCCACGGCGCCGTCAGCCCGGCGGTCGCCCTCGAAATGGCCACCGGTGCGCTGCGGAACAGCCATGCGCAGTGGGCGCTCGCCATCACCGGCATCGCTGGCCCGAGCGGCGGAACGCCGGAGAAACCGGTCGGAATCGTGTGCTTTGCGTGGACCGGTCCGGACGCTTTCATCGACTGCGAAACCTGTCATTTTTCCGGCAACCGCGAAGACGTGCGCCGCGCCGCCGTCGCGCACACGCTGCGCGGGCTGTTGGCGCGGCTCACGCCGCTGCGCGCCTGAGCCCTCGACAAGCAACAAATACTGTATATACTTACACTGTATGTAATCACAGTTATGCTGCATGGGGCGTTTCGACGCCATGCGATAATCCGCGCAATCTCTGACAAGGACGACAAAATGGACGACAACAAGGCAAAGGCACTGGCCGCCGCGCTGGCGCAGATCGAAAAGCAGTTCGGCAAGGGCTCGATCATGAAGATGGGCGAAGGCAGCGTCGAGCGCGACATCCAGGTCGTCTCGACCGGTTCGCTCGGCCTCGACATCGCGCTCGGCATCGGCGGCCTGCCGCGCGGCCGCGTCGTCGAGATCTACGGTCCGGAATCGTCGGGCAAGACGACGCTGACGCTGCAGGTCGTCGCCGAGATGCAGAAGATGGGCGGCACCGCCGCCTTCATCGACGCCGAACACGCGCTCGACCCGACCTACGCGCAGAAACTGGGCGTCAACCTCGACGACCTGCTGATCTCGCAGCCGGATACCGGCGAACAGGCACTGGAGATCGCCGACATGCTGGTCCGTTCCGGCGGCGTCGACGTGATCGTCATCGACTCGGTCGCCGCGCTCACCCCGCGCGCCGAAATCGAGGGCGAGATGGGCGACCAGATGGTCGGCCTGCACGCCCGCCTGATGAGCCAGGCGCTCCGCAAGCTCACCGCCAACATCAAGAAGACGAATACGCTGGTCATCTTCATCAACCAGATCCGGATGAAGATCGGCGTCATGTTCGGCTCGCCGGAAACCACCACCGGCGGCAACGCGCTCAAGTTCTACGCCTCGGTCCGCCTCGACATCCGCCGCATCGGCTCGATCAAGAAGGGCGACGAGGTGATCGGCAACGAAACGCGCGTGAAAGTCGTCAAGAACAAGGTTTCGCCGCCGTTCCGCGAGGCCATCTTCGACATCCTCTATGGCGAGGGCACCTCGCGCGAGGGCGAGATCATCGAGCTTGGCGTCGCCCACAAGCTGGTCGACAAATCCGGCGCCTGGTACGCCTACAAGGGCGAGAAGATCGGCCAGGGCAAGGACAACGCGCGCGAGTTCCTGAAAGCCAACCCGACCATCGCCCGGGAAATCGAGGCGCGCGTCCGCGAAGCCGTCGGCGTCGCCTCGCCGCGCCCGCTGGCGGAAGCCGCCGAAGCCTGACATGGACGACCTGCGCCAGCGCGCCCTGCGGCTGCTGGCGCGGCGGGATCATGCGCGCGCCGAGCTGAAAAAGAAGCTGGCACCGCACGCCGAATCCGAGGCAGTCCTCGACGCGCTGCTCGACGACCTGGCCGGGCGCCGCCTGCTCTCCGACGCCCGCTACGCCGAAATGCGCGTCGCCAGCCGCAGCGCCCGCTACGGCAACGCCCGGCTGGCGCAGGAACTGAAGCAGCAGGGCGTCGCCGGCGAAGTCGCCGACGAGGCGCTGGCCACCGCCGGCGACGAACTGGCGCGCGCGCAGGCGATTTGGCAGCGGAAGTTCGGTACACTCCCGGCTGATGCCGCCGGGCGGGCCAAGCAGACCCGCTACCTGATGCACCGGGGATTCGCCAGCGGCGTGATCCGCCGTGTACTGCGCGGCGAAGGCAACGAACAGGAAGAAGAATAGCCATGCCGGACCAGCCGAAGAGCAAACTCAGCGCCCACAACCTGAACAAGCGCTACAAGAAGCGCACCGTCGTGCACGACGTCTCCTTCGAGGTCGGCAGCGGCGAGGTGGTCGGCCTGCTCGGCCCGAACGGCGCCGGCAAGACCACCACCTTCTACATGATCGTCGGTCTGGTCGCCGCCGACGGCGGCCACGTCTACATCGCCGAGACCAAGATCACGCATTTCCCGATCCACCGCCGCGCGCAGATGGGCGTCTCCTATCTGCCGCAGGAAGCCTCGGTGTTCCGCAAGCTGAGCGTCACCGAGAACATCCAGGCGGTGCTCGAACTGCAGGACCTGCCGAAGGACGAAATCCAGCGCCGACTCGAAAGCCTGCTCGAAGAGCTGCACATCACGCACATCCGCAACAACTCGGCCGCCTCGCTGTCCGGCGGCGAGCGGCGGCGCGTCGAGATCGCGCGCGCATTGGCGACACAGCCGCGCTTCATCCTGCTCGACGAGCCCTTCGCCGGCGTCGACCCGATCGCCGTACTGGAAATCCAGAAGATCATCCGCTTCCTCAAGGAACGCAACATCGGCGTGCTGATCACCGACCACAACGTGCGCGAAACGCTGGGCATCTGCGACCGGGCCTACATCATCAACGCCGGCTCGGTGCTGGCCTCCGGCCAGCCGGACGAAATCATCTATAATGAGGACGTCAGAAAGGTCTACTTGGGCGAAAATTTCCGCCTCTGAGACACCGAGAATTCGAACCACCGTTCCGGCCGTTCCGCGCCGCGCATGAGACCCGCCCTCCAGCTCAAGCTTTCGCAGCACCTTGCGTTGACCCCGCAACTGCAGCAGTCGATCCGGCTGTTGCAGCTGTCGACGCTTGAGCTCAATCAGGAGCTGGAAAAATTCCTGCTTGAAAATCCGTTGCTCGAACGCGAGGACGAGGACAATTTCGTCCCGGCGCCGGCCACGGGCAGCGGCGAGGAGCGCGAGCCGCGCGAGGAAACCGCCGGCGAAGGCGAAGCCGCCGGTGCCGACGACAGCCGGGCCAACACCGACGACGAAGGCTGGCCGGGCGACGGCAGCCCCGGTACCGCCTCGTCCGGCAGCGGCAGCAACGACGAGGACAGCGACTACCAGGACATCCAGGCAGCGACCACCTCGCTCTCCGACCACCTGATCTGGCAGCTCGGCTTGACGCCGCTGCCCGACCGCGACCGCATGCTGGTGCGCGTGCTGATCGAAGCGCTCGACGAGGACGGCTACCTGTCGCAGACGCTCGACGAAGTCGCCGAAATCATGCCGCCGGAGCTGGAAATCGAGCCCGAGGAACTGCAGATCGCGTTGAAGCACCTGCAGCACTTCGATCCGACCGGCGTCGGCGCGCGCAACGCGCAGGAATGCCTGGCGCTGCAGCTGGAAGCGCTGCCGGCGGACGCCGTGCGCGATCTCGCGCTGATTGTCGTGCGCCGCCACCTCGAACTGCTCGCTGCGCGCGACTTCGCCCGCATCAAGAAGGCGGCCGGCTGCGACGACGACCAGTTGCGCGCCGCGCACGCGCTGATCAGGGGCCTCAATCCACGCCCCGGCGCCCAGTTCGCGCCGCTCGACGCGCGCTACATCATTCCCGACGTGATCGTGAAGAAGGTACGCCACCAGTGGCGGGCGAGCATCAACCCGGACGCCTATCCACGCCTGCGCATCAACCGCCTCTATGCCGAGGTGCTCGCCGGCCAGCGCGGCTCGGGTCTCTCCGGCCAGCTGCAGGAGGCGCGCTGGCTGATCAAGAACGTGCAGCAGCGCTTCGACACCATCCAGCGCGTGTCGCAGACGATTGTTGACCGCCAGCGCCAGTTCTTCGAACATGGCGAGGTGGCCATGCGCCCGCTGGTGTTGCGCGAGATCGCCGACATCCTGGGCCTGCACGAATCCACGGTGTCGCGCGTGACGACGCAGAAGTACATGGCGACGCCACGCGGCATTTTCGAATTGAAGTATTTTTTCGGCAGCCATGTCGCCACCGATACCGGGGGCGCCTGCTCGGCGACCGCCATCCGCGCCCTGATCAAGCAGCTGGTGGGCGCCGAAGATCCGAAAAAACCGTTGTCTGACAGTCAGATAGCGGAAATCCTTGGCCAGCAGGGGATTGTCGTTGCGCGCCGAACGATTGCAAAATATCGTGAAGCGCTCAACATCCCGCCGGTCAATCTACGCAAGAGCCTGTGAAAGGAGTCTCACCATGAACCTGCAGATCAGTGGACACCACCTCGAAGTGACGCCGGCGATCCGCGACTACGTAACGGCCAAGCTCGAGCGCGTCACGCGCCACTTCGATCATGTGATCGACGTGAACGTGATCCTCTCCGTGGAGAAGCTGAAGCAGAAGGCCGAAGTCACGGTGCATGTCCGCGGCAAGGACATCTTCGTCGAAGCCGACGACGGCGACCTGTACGCCGCCATTGACAGCCTGGTCGACAAGCTCGACCGGCAGGTCCAGAAGTACAAGCAGAAGGTGCAGGACCACCACCGCTCGGACAAGGCCGCCGCCCGCGAGCTGACCGAGTGAGATAATCCGCGCCACCGGGAAGGCGCCGACGGCCGTGACGGCCGCGGCGCCCCCCGCTCCGATCAACGTTCCCGCGCGAACCCCAATCCAGACGCAGCATGAGCCTCATCGCCAACCTCCTGCCGACCGAGAACATCCTGCTCGATCTCGACGCCGGCAGCAAGAAACGGGTCTTCGAACAGGCCGGCCTGCTCTTCGAGAACCAGCACGGCATCGCCCGCGCCACCGTCTTCGACAGCCTGTTCGCCCGCGAAAAGCTTGGCTCGACCGGCCTCGGCCAGGGCGTCGCCATCCCGCACGGCCGCATCAAGGGCCTGAAGGACGCCCGCGGCGCCTTCCTCCGCCTGACGACGCCGGTCCCTTTCGACTCGCCGGACGGCAAGCCGGTCGCGCTGCTCTTCATCCTGCTCGTTCCCGAGCAGGCAAACGAACTGCACCTGCAGATCCTCTCCGAACTCGCCCAGCGCTTCTCCGACCGCGAATTCCGCGAGGCCCTGCTCGCCGCACCGGACGCCGCGGCCGCCCGCCAGCTGTTCGCAGGCGGCTGAAGGCAGGCACGCCATGCGCCAGTTCAGCATCGCCCAGCTCTACGAGGATCACCGCGAAACGCTGCAGCTGAACTGGATCGCCGCCATCGGCACCGACCGTCAGCTGGTCCTCAAGGAATCCGGCAACTACGGCGCCGACATCATCGGCCACCTCAACCTGATCCATTCCGAGCGCCTGCAGGTCATCGGCCAGGCCGAATACGACTGGGCGCAACGCGTCAGTCCGAAGCGCCTGACGACGCAGATTTCCGAACTGATCGCCGACGACCCGCCGGGCATCATCTTCGCCGACGGCCTGGAAGCCCTGCCGGTCGTCCTCGAAGCCTGCGAAGCGAGCGGTACGCCGCTGTTCACCAGCCCGAAGCCCTGCTCGGCGGTGATCGACCTGCTGCGCATCTACCTCGCCCGGCGACTCGCCGACACCACGTCGATCCACGGCGTGTTCATGGACGTCCTCGGCATGGGCGTGCTGATCACCGGCGACTCCGGCGTCGGCAAGTCGGAACTGGCGCTCGAACTGATCTCGCGCGGTCATGGGCTGGTCGCCGACGACGTCGTCGAACTCGCCCGGCTGGCACCGACCACCATCGAGGGCCGCTGTCCGGGCATGCTGCGCGACTACCTCGAAGTGCGCGGCCTCGGTCTCCTGAACATCCGCACCATCTTCGGCGAGACCGCATCGCGGCGGAAGATGAAGCTGAAACTGATCGTGCACCTGCAGAAGCCGCTCGCCGGCGTAGACGCGCCGCGCCTGCCGCTCGACGCGCAGACCCAGGAAATCCTCGGCGTGCCGATCCGCAAGGTGATCGTGCCGGTCGCCGCCGGCCGCAACCTGGCGGTGCTGCTCGAAGCCGCGGTGCGCAACACCATCCTCCAGCTGCGCGGCATCGACAGCATGCAGGAATTCGTCAATCGCCAGCAGCGGGCGCTGCTTGACGATGACATGTGAATAACACTTATAATTCCCGTACCACCCACCCCACCTGGAGGAAATGCCGATGAAACTCGCTATCGCTCTGCTCTCGCTGGCGCTCGCCGCCGGCAGCGCCGTCGCCGCCGACGACAAGAAGGCCGACGCCCCGAAGAAGGAAGCCTCCCCGGCACAGAAGGCGCAGCAGGAAAAGATGAAGACCTGCAACGCGCAGGCGACCGGCAAGACCGGTGCCGAGCGCAAGTCCTTCATGAAGGAATGCCTGTCCGGCGGCCACGCCACGGTATCGGGCTGCGAGGCGCAGGCCGCCGAGAAGAAGCTGGCCGGCGCCGCCCGCAACAGCTTTATGAAGAAATGTCAGGAGCAGGGCGGCAACTGAGCGTCCGTTCCGCACAGCCCGCATCGCCCGCCCGACGGGCGACGCGGACAACCGGCCGGCCCGCGGGGCCGGCTTTTCGTTTCCGGCCCTCGCCGCAGCCTCAGGCGAGGAATTCGAATTCGGCGATGTCGGCGCCGTCGCTCGCCGCCGGCGCCGCGAAGGAGATACGGCCGGTTCCGCGCAGGATCAGGTCGCTGCGGCGCAGGAAAACTTCCGCTTCGCCGGCGATGGTGACGTAGGTACCGTTGGTGGACAGGTCGGACAGAACGTAGTCGCTGCCGCGGCGTTCGATCTGCGCATGCTGACGGGAAGCGCGCCGGTCGCGGACGCGCACGTCGCAGGCGGCATCGCGGCCCAGCGACAGGCCGGGTCGCTGCGCATCGAGAACGAAGGTCTTGCCGGCGTGCTGCAGGCGGAGCTTCGGCACCGCCGCCGGGCGCGCCGGCGAGCGAGGCACCGGCGTGGCGGATACTTCGCCGCCCTGCCAGAGGATCTCGAAGAGCTGCACGCCGCCGATCCGCTCCTTGGCCGAGCCCGGCTCCAGCGCCCGCGTCGACAGTTGCAGCAACTCCGGCAGGCGGCCAACGGTTTCGCCGCTGGTCAGCACCTGGTCGGCGCGCGCCAGGCCGGCGAGGCGCGCCGCGATGGCGACGGTGTCGCCGACGATCCCGTCGTCGGCCTCGACGACCGGGCCGTGGTGAAAACCGAGGCGGACAGCCAGCTTGACGCCGGAAACCGGCGGCAGGTCGCCGACCCGCTGCTGCATGTCGCTGGCGGCGTGAAAGGCATCCTCGGCGCTGGTGAATACGGCCATCAGTTCGTCGCCGACGACCTTGACGATGCGTCCGCGGAATCCCTCCACCGAGCGCTCCATGCGCTTGATGCAGCGGTCCACGGCATGCAGGGCTTCCGTGTCGCCAAGTTTCTCGTACAGCTTCGTACTTCCGGAAACGTCCGCAAAGAGGACGGAAAGTTCCCGTTCCATGCTAGCCATCAGATTGCCCCCACCCGATCCGCAACACCTATACAGGCCGGCAATTCTATCAGATTCAGTGACTTAGCCGGCGAGCAACTGCCACCCCCGGCCCCCGGCAATGCGTACGGCATTGGTTTAGGCAACGGCGGACGCGCCACCGCGCGCTCCGGCCGGCCAAATGCCTCAGGAGGTCGCCACCGGCACCGGGAACGGCTCCGGCAGGCTCAGCTCGACGCCGAACTGCGGGCCGTCGAAGGCGGTGTCGCCCTCGTCGACCGCGTCGCCGAGCTTCAGCCCGCGGAAATCGAAGAGCTTGTTGTCGGCCAGATGCGACGGGACGACGTTCTGCAGCGCGGTAAACACTGCCTCGGTGCGCCCCGGGTAGCGGCGGTCCCAGTCGGCCATCATCTCGCGGATCTTCTTCCGCTGCATGTTCTCCTGCGAGCCGCACAGGTTGCACGGGATGATCGGGTATTCCATGCCGCGCGCGAAGCGGGCGATGTCGGACTCGGCACAGTAGGCGAGCGGGCGGATGACGACGTGCGCGCCGTCGTCGGTGACCAGCTTCGGCGGCATCGCCTTCATCTTGCCGCCGAAGAACAGGTTGAGGAACAGCGTGTGCACCATGTCGTCGCGGTGGTGGCCGAGCGCGATCTTGTTGGCGCCGAGCTCCTTCGCCGTGCGGTAGATGATGCCGCGGCGCAGCCGCGAGCACAGCGAACAGGTGGTCTTGCCTTCCGGAATCTTCTCCTTGACCACGGAATAGGTGTCAGCCTCGACGATGCGGAAGTCGACGCCGATCTTTCTGAAATAGCCCGGCAGCACCTCCTCGGGAAAGCCCGGCTGTTTCTGGTCGAGGTTCATCGCCACCAGTTTGAAGTCGACCGGCGCCCGCTCGCGCAGCGCCATCAGGATCGACAGCAGCGTGTACGAGTCCTTGCCGCCGGAGACGCAGACGAGCACGGTGTCGCCGTTCTCGATCATGTTGTAGTCGGCGATCGCCTTGCCGGTATTGCTGGTCAGGCGCTTGAAGAGTTTCTGCAGGGTATTTGAAGTTTGCGAGGTTTCCACGGTTCCACTTTTACAAATAGGCGGTACGACCGCCATCGACGTTGATCACTTGCCCCGTGACGTAGGGGGCGGCGAGCAGATAGGCCACCGCACCGGCGATGTCCTCAGGCTGGCCTGCGCGCTGCAACAGCGTGCGGCGGACGATGTCGACGCGTGCCGCATCGTCGAACTGGCCATCGTCCGGCCACAAGATCGGCCCCGGCGCCACCGCGTTCACGCGCACGTCCGGCGCCAGCTCGACGGCCAGCGCGCGCGTCAGCGTCAGCAGCGCGCCCTTCGCCGCGCTGTACAGCGGGTAGCCCTTGAGCGGCCGCTCGGCGTGTACGTCGGTGATGTTCACGATCGCGCCGCCACGCTCGCGCAGCGCCGGTGCCGCCGCCTGCGAGAGGAACAGCGGCGCCTTGAAGTTGCTGCCGACGAGGTCGTCCCAGTCTGCCTCGTCGATCGTGCCGAGCGCCGTCGGGAAGAAGCTGGAGGCGTTGTTCACCAGCCCGTCGAGACGGCCGAAGGCCGCCAGCGCGTCGGCGACCAGGAGCGGCAGCGCCGCCGTGTCGCGCAGGTCGGCCTGCACCGCCAGCGCCGAGCGCGGCCGCGCCGCGTTGAATTCGGCGACCAGCGCCTCGGCGTCGGCGGCGGCCGCCCGGTAGTGCAGCACGACGCTGGCCCCCTGCCGGTGCAGCAGGCGGGCGATGGCGCTGCCAACGCGGCGCGCGGCGCCGGTGACGAGCACGGCCTGGCCGTGCAGCGGAGGAAATACATGCTCGCCCATCGCCGGCTCCTTGCGCTGAAAGCGCCAGTTTACCGGACTTGCCGACGCTGCTGCAGGCGCCGCCGCACAACCGGCCGGCCCAGCCCGTAAAATGACGGTTTTTTCGGCGACAAAGCATGGCCCTGCCCACCCCCGACCCCGACGCGCTGGCGCACAGCCGGCGCCTGACGCAGCACATCGCCGGCGAGATCGCCGCCGCCGGCGGCTGGATCGACTTCGCCCGCTTCATGGCGCAGGCCCTTTACGCACCGGGGCTGGGCTACTACTCGGGCGGCGCGCGCAAGTTCGGCGCCGCCGGCGACTTCGTCACTGCGCCGGAGCTGACGCCAGCCTTCGCGCAGACGCTGGCGACGCAGGCCGTGCAGGTGCTGGCGGCGAGCGCGCCGCACATCCTCGAAGCCGGCGCCGGCTCCGGCCGGCTCGCCGCCGACCTGCTGCAGGAGCTGGAACGGCGCGGCGCATTGCCCGAGACCTACGCCATCCTCGAACTCTCCGGCGAGCTGCGCGAACGGCAGCGCGAGACGCTGGCGGCGACGGTGCCGCATCTCGCCGACCGCGTGCGCTGGCTCGACCGCCTGCCCGAACGCTTCGACGGACTGGTGCTGGCCAACGAGCTGCTCGACGCGCTGCCGGTGCACCTCGTGCGCTGGCACGACGCTGCGATCCTTGAACGCGGCGTCGCCTGGGACGGCGACGAATTTTTCTGGCAGGAGCGGCCGGCCACCGGCGCCGTGCTGGCGCGGGCGCAGGCCCTCGCCGACGACGGCGTGCCCGGCGGCGGCTACCTGTCCGAAATCGGGCTCGCCGCCGCCGCGTGGACCGCGTCGTGGGCCGACCTCCTCGGCCGCGGCGCGCTGCTCCTGATCGACTACGGCTTCCCGCGTCGCGAGTTCTACCACCCGCAGCGCGGCGAGGGCACGCTGATGTGCCACTACCGCCACCACGCCCACCCCGACCCCTTCTACCTGCCGGGGCTGCAGGACGTCACCGCGCACGTCGACTTCACGGCGGTCGCCGAGGCCGGCACCGAGGCCGGGCTCGACTTCCTCGGCTACACGACGCAGGCCGTCTTCCTCTTCAATTGCGGGTTGACCGAGGTGCTGGCGCGCACCCCGGCCGACGACGCGCGGCGCTACCTGCCGCAGGCCAATGCCGCGCAAAAGCTGATCTCGCCGGCCGAGATGGGCGAGCTGTTCAAGGTCATCGCGCTCGGCCGCGGCATCGACGAACCGCTCGTCGGCTTCGCCAGCGGCGACCGCAGCGCGACGCTGTAAGGAGCGCCCCGCGACGGGCGCGGGCCGGTCGTTTCATCGGGCTGCAACATCGGGCGGCTGTACCTGCAGGCGCAGGCCGGCGACCGGTCGCGCGGCCGTCTCGTCGACATCGAGCAGGCCCGGCGGGAATTCGCCGGCGCGCTCGCCGAACTGGCGGCGGCCCGCGAGAACACGCCGGCCAGCCGCGAAGCGCTGGCGCTGGCCGGCCAGCATTGGCTGTTCTTCGAACGCGCGCTGAGCGAGATCGGCAGGCCCGGCAGCCGTCCCGAGCACGTGGCGACGAGCAGCGAGCGCATCCGGGAAGTCCTCGACGAAGTCAGCCGGCAATACGCCGCCGACCTCGACGCGCGCCGGCCGGCAACTCCGGCAGCGCAGCCGCTACGCCCCTGACAGCAGCGCGCCGCGTCAACGGCCGACCATACCCTCGGCGACATACAGCCGCGCCAGATAGTCCTCGGCGTCAGCGACCGGCACCGCGCGCGCGGCCGCCGGCGCCGCCGGTCCGGGCGGCAACGCCGGCAGCTCCGCCCAACCGGCGTTCATCACCTCGTCGTCGTACGCGACGCCGGGCGCCCCTTCCGGATCCTCTGTCGTGACGATGTCCATTCCGCACCTCCGCACACAGCGTCGATGCAGGACTCAACGGCCGGTGCCGGCAAAGCTTGAGTGCGGGAACGGCTTTACTTCCGGCCGAATCGGGCGATAATGAAGCGTCGTCAAGGAGTAGCGAACATGGACATATCCGCCGTTGCCAGTACCGTTTCCGCGCTTGCCAGCAGCCAGACGGGCGACGCCGTCGGCACGCTGGTCCTCCGGAAGGCCCTGGACGCGCAAGCGCAGAACGCCGCGCAACTGCTCGAGGCCCTGCCGCAACCGCCGCAGGCGCCGCAGTACAACAACCCGCCGAACATCGGCGGCGGCATCGACATCTTCGCCTAGGCGACGACTTCCGCCAGCCAGTCGCGGATCGTTTCCGCGACGTGCTGCCAATCTCTTTCCAGCATCACGCCGTGGCCGAGTCCGCGGAAAATCCTGTCCGGAACACCGTAGGTACGCGCCGTCGACTGCACGAGGAAGGGCGGGATCAACGCATCCTTCTCCGCGCCGAGGACCAGCAGCGGCGGCCGGTGCATCGCCCGCGGGCTGGGTAGCCCGAACATCGACATGTCCCAGATCGCGCGCTGCGATTCCGGCTGCATCAGCCGGTAGTAGCGGCGCAGGGTGTCGTCGCTCACCTCCTGCGCGAACAGCGCCTCGCGCAGCACGTCGAGGGCCACGGCACCGCCGCCAAGCAGGCGGTTGATCTCGATCATCAGGCCCGGTTTCTCGAAGAGCAGCGAGAACTGCGCAGCAACGAGGCCCTGCGGCGGCACCGAGCAGAGCAGTACGGCCGCCGGCACGACGTGCCGTTCAAGGTATTTCTGGACGACGAAACCGCCCATCGAGTGGCCGATCAGCACCGGAGCCGCGCCGAGGTCGGCAACCACCGCAGCCACGTCGTCGACGTAGTCGTGGATGCTCAGCCAGTCGATGCGCTCGTGGCCGGCGCTGCCGCCATGGCCGCGCAGCGACAGCGCATGTGCGGCAAAGCCCTGCGCCGCGAACCAGGGCAGGAAGTGCTCGTCCCACACCCAGGCGCCAGCAAAGGCGCCGTGCACGAAAAGCAGCGGCGTCGCCGGGCTGCCCGGCGCCGGTACGCACGAAAGGACTTCGACATTGCCGACGCGGCGGGTAATCATGCCGGCACCGCCATGCCGCGTTGCACCGCGGGACGTGCGCCGACAGCGTCAAACCAGCGGCGGACGTGCGGGAAATCGGCGAGATCGACCTGCTGCCAAGCGTGTCGCGCGACCCAGGGGAAGGTTGCGATGTCGGCGATCGAGTAATCGCCGGCGAGATACTCGGCTTCGGCCAGCCGCGCGTCGAGCACGCCATAGAGCCGGCGCGTCTCCTGGCCGTAGCGCTCGATCGCGTAGGGCACCGGCTGCGGCGCGAAGCGGAGGAAATGGTGCGTCTGCCCGAACATCGGACCGACGCCGCCCATCTGGAACATCAGCCATTGCAGCACGGCATAGCGTGCCGCCCCGGCCGCCGGCAGGAAGCGCCCGCTCCTTTCGGCGAGGTAGACGAGGATGGCTCCGGATTCGAACAGCGTCAGCCCGGTCTCGTCGTCGACGATGGCGGGAATCTTCGCATTCGGGTTGATGGCGACGAAATCGGCGGCAAACTGCTCACCGCGACCAATATCGACCGGCCGGACCACATAGGGGAGCGCGCACTCCTCCAGCATGATCGAGACCTTGCGGCCGTTGGGGGTAGCCCAAGTGTAGAGGGTGATCATGAGGCGGATTCTCCCCGTCCGGCGGCGATTCCGGAATCGATTGCAGCAGCGCCGCACGGCCGGGCCGCATACGCGTTGTTTCGTCGCAACACTTTTCGCTGGAGGAGACCGGTAGGGCGCTCGTCAGCGCGCAATTAACCGCAAAAAATTCAGTTGGATAGGTAGAATGCTTGACAAATTTTCTGGGTTTATGACGCGATGATTCCGATGTTGCGCAAACGCTTCTGCCAGGTTCTGGCCGTCGCCCTCCTCGGCCACGGCGCAGCAAGCGCGGAAGAACTGTTCGAGATCCGGCAGATCGAGGTCCGCGGCAACACGCTGCTGCCGCAGGCGGCCATCGACCGGCTGACGGCGCCGTACGTCGGCCGCGACAAGGGGTTCCGCGACATCCAGATGGCGCTCGAAGCGCTCGAAGGTGCCTACCGCCAGGCGGGCTACACCGCCGTCCAGGTGGTCACGCCCGAGCAGGAGCTGACCGGCGGCACGCTGCGCCTCGACGTCCGAGAAACCCCGGTGGCACGCATTGCCGTCGCCGGCAACCGCCATTTCAGCACAGCCAATATCCGGGCGACGCTGCCGTCGCTACAGGAAGGCCGGACGCCGAACGCCCGCCTGCTGTCGGAAAACATCCAGCTCGCCAACGAGAATCCGGCGAAGCAGGTCGACGTCGTGCTCGCCGTCTCCGCGAACGACCCCGACCAGCTGGACGCAACGATCAACGTGGAGGACGAGCGCCCCTTCCGCGGCTTCGTCAACGCCGACAACAGCGGCGCCCACGTCACCGGCCGCCATCGCCTCGGCGTCGGCCTCCGCCACGCCAACCTGTGGGACCGCGACCATACCGCCACCTTTGCCTACACCGGCTCGCCGGACAAACCGGACGGCACCGAAGTCGACATCTACAGCCTCGGCTACCGTTTTCCGCTCTACGGCATCGGTGACAGCATCGACCTTTTCTATGCCAAGTCGAACATCGACACGCCGGCGGCAGCCTTCACCCTTGGCGCCTTCGAAAGCCTGACCGGCAAGGGCGAACTCTACGGCATCCGCTGGAACCACTATTTCCAGCGCCGCGGCGAATGGTCGACGAAACTGGTCGTCGGCTGGGACGTGAAGTCGCTCGACACCACCTGCACCGGCCCGAACGGCGAAAAGAATTTCCTCAAGGGCCAGACCGCCGGCTGCACGCCGTACACCACCCGGCCGCTCAGCGTCTCCTACTCCGGCACCTGGCAACGCCCCGGGCGTGCCGCCGACTTCCACGCCGGCGCGGCCTACAACATCGCCACCGGCCAGCACCACGCCTACAACACCGTGGACAACCGGACCGGCGACGACCGTTATTCGCTGGTCGCCGGCAACCGCAGGACGCGCGACGACTTCACCGTGCTCCGCCTCGGCGGCAGCTACTCGCACCTGCTGCCTGCCGGCTGGATGGCACGGCTCGCCGGCACGCTGCAATCGAGCCTCGGCACGCCGCTGCCGCCGGCGGAACAGATCGGCCTGTCCGGTGCGCAGACGGTGCGGGGCTTCTACGAGCGGACGGTCGCCGCGGACTCCGGCTACATCGTCAACGTCGAACTGTACGCGCCGGATGTGGCACCGCTGCTGGCCCTGCCCGGCAACCTGCGACCGCTGCTCTTCGTCGACGCCGCGCGCGGCCACAGCTATCGCATGCCGGGACGGCAGGCGGGAACGACCGAAACCGAACCGGCGGGCATCATGAGCGCCGGCCTCGGCCTGCGCTACAACTACATGAAGGACGTACAGGTCCGCCTCGACGTCGCCAGCGTGCTCGACCCCGGACCGGCGGAAAACCTCGCCGACGCGTCGAAGACCCGCAGCGGCGATTGGCAGGGACATTTCAACATCGTCGTCGGCTTCTGAGCGCCGGTTGTCGGCAACGGCTTGCCCGCCGCCGGCAACCCTCATAGGCTGACACACCGACACGAGCGAAACGGGGAAACCATGGCCCGCACACATTCCGGCCGCTGGCCGCTCAAGCTGATCAGCGCGGCGCTGGCCGCCTGCTTCGCGCAGACCGGCGCGGCAATGCCGACGGCACCGAACGTCGCCCACGGTTCGGCCACCTTCAGCCAGAACGGCGGCGCGCTGACCGTGACCAACAGCAGCGGCGCCGTCATCAACTGGAACACCTTCTCCATCGGCAGCGGCGAGAGCGTCCGCTTCGTCCAGCCGAATGCGTCGAGCAGCGTCATGAACCGCGTCCTCGCCGCCGACCCGTCGGTGCTGCTCGGTGCGTTGCAGTCGAACGGCAAGGTCTTCCTGATCAACCCGGCCGGCATCACCGTCGGCGCCGGCGCGCGCATCGACGTCGCCGGCTTCGTCGCGTCGACGCTGGCGCTGTCCGACGAGGATTTCCTCGCCGGCCGGCTCAACTTCGTCGCCGCGCCGGGGGCGGCGGCGGTCAAGGTGGCCGGCGGCGCGGAAATCGCCACGCCGAGCGGCGGCCAGGTGTACCTGATCGCGCCGCAGGTCGAGAACGCCGGCCTGATCTCCACGCCGCAGGGCGAGGTCGTGCTCGCCGCCGGGCAACGGGTCGAGCTGATCGACACCGGCACGCCGGGCGTCAAGGTCGCCGTCGATGCCGGCGGCGAGGCGCTCAACCTCGGCCGGCTGATGGCCGAGTCGGGGCGCGTCGGCATGGTCGGCGCCGTCGTCCGGCAGCAGGGCACGGCGAGCGCGGCCAGCCTCGTCCGCGAAGGCGGACGCATCTTCCTGAAGGCGACGCAGACGGCCGAGCTCGCCGCCGGCTCGACGACCGACGCCAGCGGTGCGCAGGGCGGCACGGTCGACGTCGACGGCGGCGGCACGACGCGGGTCAACGGCCGCGTTGCCGCCGTCGGTACAGGCGGCAACGGCGGCCGCGTCGAGTTGCTCGGCGACAGGGTCGGCCTCTTCGCCGGTGCCGACGTGGACGCCTCCGGCGCCAGCGGCGGCGGCACGGTGCTCGTCGGCGGCGACTATCAGGGCGGCAACGCGGACGTGCGCAACGCGCAGATCAACTATCTCGATCAGGCGGCGACGATCAAGGCGGACGCGCTGCAGTCCGGCGACGGCGGCAAGGTGATCATCTGGGCCGACGACACGACCCGCGCCTACGGCACGGTTTCGGCACGCGGCGGCGCGACCGGCGGCGACGGCGGTTTCGTCGAGGTTTCCGGCAAGAACTACCTCGACTACCGGGCGCAGGCCGACACGCGCGCGCCGAACGGCAAGGCGGGTACGCTGCTGCTCGATCCGAACGACATCACCATCGACAATTCCACAGCCGAAAGCGTGAACGGCACGTGGAACGCCCCCGGCGCGCCGTCGCCGACCGACTATGCGTTCACCAGCAGCGGCGGCGCCTCGTCCAACATCCACTGGAGCACGATCGTCGGCCAGCTGGCGCTGGGCAACGTCACGCTGTCCACCAGCGGCCCGGGCACCGCCAACGGCGACATCACCTTCGCCAGCAACATGTACAGCTACGGCAGCACGAACGCGCTGACCTTCCTCGCCCACCGCAACATCACCTTCAACGGCGGCGGCATCGTCAATTCCTCGGCCGGCGACGTCAATCTGGTTGCCGGCTGGAACGGCAGCTTCGCCTCGCCGGCCGCCACCGGAGCCGCCGGCACGGTCTGGCTGAAGAATTCGTACGTCCAGACGCAGGGCGAGCTGAAGGTCCTGGCGAAGAACGACATCCGGCTCGACGCCACGGTCGCCGGCGGCAGTGCGCTGCTCCAGTCCGCCGGCGGCGCGCAATGGATCGAGGCCGGCGGCAACGTGCTGCTGCACGGCGGCATCGGCGGCCAGGCCGGCATCGACTACAACGGCGGCGGCCTGCAGACGGTCAAGGCGACCCACATCGAGGTCAAGGCCGATCCGAACACCGCGGCCGCATCAAGCAACTACTGGGCACGCATCCGCAGCCAGGCCGACCAGACGGTCGAGGCCAGCGGCACGATCACCGTCGCCGGCGGCGGCAGCGCCGCCTGGGGCGGGCACGACAACTATGCCGAGCTCTGGGCCTGGGGCAGCCAGTCGGTGACGGCAAATACGATCCAGCTGACCGGCGGCGCCGGCACCGGCCCCGCCGGCTACAACAACTTCGCCAAGATCGTTCAGGAAAGCAGCGGCGGCAGCCAGACGATCACCATCACCGGCAGCGGCCTGCTCAACCTGCAGGGCGGCAGCGGCAGCGGCACCCTCGGCTACGGGCCGACGGGCTGCGTCGGCTGCCCGTCGAGCAACAACCACGCGTCGATCTGGAACCGGGGTTCCGGCGGCCAGGAGATCGATTTCGTCAACGGCGGCTCGCTGCAACTCACCGGCGGCAGCAACGGCACCAACAACTTCGCCGCCATCGAGCATGACAACGGCACCGGCCATCAGAAAATCTGGAGTTCGACGTCGAGCCATCCGGCGATCACGCTGACCGGCGGCGGCAGCGGCGGCACGACGGTCATCGTCGGCGGCGAGGACTACCAGCTGAGCAACGATGCCAGCATCTATTCCGACGGCACTCAGCTGGTGAAGGCCGCGAATATCGTGCTGAACGCCGGCGGCGGCGCGGCCACCGGCGCCTTCATCGAAGCCGAAGGCTATCAGGAGATCGTCTCGACCGGCAGCGTCACGCTGACCGGCGGCGCCGGCTCGCTGGAAAACGAGGCGAGCATCGGCAGCGAGACGGGGCAGACGATCGACATCGCCGGCAACCTGCAGATGGCCGGCGGCGGCAACGGCAGCACGCCGGCCGGCGCAGCGATGCTCACCGCACCGGAGCAGGACATCAGCGTCGGCGGCAACGTCACGCTGACCGCCGGCAACAGCAGCACGACCGGCGACTACGGCATGGGCGCCGGTGCCGTGATCGGCTGGGACGAGGGCGCCAGCATCTTCCTCGACATCGCCGGCGCGCTGTCACTGAACGGCAGCAACGCCAGCAACCAGGCAATGATCGGCGCCGCCGTCGGCAGCGCCGACATGTCCATCCTCGCCAGCGCGATCACCGGCACGGCGAACACCGCACTCGGCAACTGGGATGGCTCGCCGGGCGGCTCGATCGAGCTGATCGCCAGCAGCGGCGCCATCTCGCTGCCGGCCGGCAGCCTGCTCCGCACCGGCCAGCTGGCGGCCGACGCCGGCAGCAGCATCAGCATGATCGGCAACAACCATGCCGACTTCGTCGACCTGATCGCCAACGGCCCGGTCAGCTACCACACCTCGAACGCGAACACGACGCACATCGAGGCGATCGACGCCACCGGCGCGATCAGCATCGTCGGCAACGCCGGCAGCACGTCGATCGCCCTCGGCGAACTGAATACGACCGGCGCCTCGGCGATCTCGGTCAGCGCCCAGGGCCAGATCCTCGACGACAACGGTGGCGGCATCGCCAACTTGAGCAGCGGCTCCGGCAATATCGTCCTGACCAGCCAGGTCGGCACGCCGAACGCCGGCCAACTGGCGATCAGCGCCGACACCGCCACCACCGGCCAGGTCAGCGCCGGCGTCAACGGCGGCCCCTACGGCAGCATCTCGATCCGCGACGTCGGCGCCACGGCGGCCAGCCAGGTCAGCATCAACGCCAGCGCGGCGACGGCCGAAGGCGACGTCGAATACTTCCGCTTCGGCGACCTCAACATCGGCGGCGGCACGTCGCTCATGCTGACGCCGCGAGCCGGCGGCACGACGCTGCTCGGCGCCAGCGGCGACATCCAGGTTTCCGGACCGCTGTCCCTCACCGGTGCCACCGACGTCGTCATCGCCGGCGGCGACCTGACGGTCAGCAGCGGCACCTTGACGACAAGCGGCGACGCCGTCATCGGCGCCGGCGGCAACCTGATCCTGAACGGCGGCGACATCTCGATGCAGGGCGCGGACAACAGTGTTTTCGCCGGCGGCATGCTGAGCATCGCCAGCGGCAGTTCGCTGTCAACCGGCATGGGATCGCTCGGGGCCGTCGCCGGTTCGGTCTACATCGCCGGCAGCCTGGTCGGCTACGGCGACACCTTCCTGTACACGCCGGGCGCGTTGACCGTCAACGGCGGCAGCATCGCCACGACCTTCGGCTACCTCGATTTCATCGTCGAGGGACCGATGAGCGTCATCGGCAGCATCAACTCGGCGTACGGCATCGTCGGCGATGCGCTCGGCGGCCTGACGCTCGGCAGCGTCCCCGTCGCCGCAGCCGCCGCCGGCGGCGGCTCGATCAGCGCCAACAACGGCGTCCTCGATCTGGTCATCGGCGGCACCGGCCTGGCGATGAGCAACGGCTCCTATCTCAATTCCACCGATGCCAGCCAGCCCTACGGCGGGCATATCGAGCTGTTCTTCCCCGGCCTTAGCGCCGGCGGCTCGCTGATCGACGGCGTCGCCACCTTCGCCGGCGGCTACAAGGTGGCGGGCGACCCGACGACGCTCGGGCAGGGCCTGAACGTCACCTACGGCATCGTCGACAACCAGGTAACGAACGCCATCGTCAACGCCATCAACAGCACCACCGACAGCACCGCCGGCACGGGCCAGACCAGCGGCTCGCAGACCCTCGTTGCCGCGTCATCGACGACGGCCGGAAGTACGCCGACGACCACGGACGGCACGCAGACCATCGGCGGCGGCACCGGCAGCTTCGGCGGCGAAACGACGGCCGCCAGCGGTGATTCGACCACCACGTCCGGCGAGACGGCGAGCGGCACCCAGGACAACCAGGCGCAAACCTCCGGCGCCAAGCAGGAAGACAAGAATGCAAAGAAGAAGCCCGCCCAGTGCAGCGCTTAAGCTGACCGCAGCCCTCCTCCTGCTGGCCTGTGCCGGCGCCGCCTCGGCACAGACGGCCGGCAGTGTCACGCACCTCTCCGGCACCATCTCGGCAAAGCGTGCCGACGGCAGCACGCGCCTGCTGTCGATCAATTCCGAGATCCGCGAGGGCGACGAACTGACGACGCAGCACGACACCTACGCACGCCTGCGCTTCGCCGACGGCGGCGAGGTCGTCATGCGGCCGGAAACGACGCTGCAGATCAACAACTACGCCTACGACGCCGGCCGGCCGGCCGGCGACAACGTCGTCCTCGGCCTGCTGCGCGGCGGTCTGCGCGCGATCACCGGCCTGGTCGGCAAGCGCAACCGCGACGCCTACAAGGTACGGACATCGACGGCGACGATCGGCATCCGCGGCACGCATTTCGGCGCACTGCTCTGCGCCAACGACTGCGCCGGAGTCGCCACGGTCTCCGGTCAGCCGCCGGAAAACGGCCTGCATGTCGACGTTGCCAGCGGTGCCGTCATTGTCGCCAACGGCGGCGGCGAACGCCTGCTCGACGCCGGTCAGTTCGGCTTCGTTCGCGACGCGGCGACGGCGCCGATCCTCCGGCAGCCGCAGGAAGGCGTACGCGTGACGATGCCGCAGGCGATCAGCCAGAACAATGCCAGCGGCAGCGGCATCGGCCGCGCCGGGCAAACCGAATGCGCGGTGCAGTGACGCGCGGCAGCATCCGCCGCGCCCTTGCCGGCGGACGCGCCGCCGGACAGCGATGCTGAAGTGGCTGCTCACTATCGCCGTTGTCGTCGTCCTGCTCGGCGTGACGATGCCGATGCTGCGCCGGCGCCTGCCGGGAAGCCGGCTGCCTGGCGACCTTTCGTTGCGTTGGCGCGGGCGCGACTACTTTTTCCCGTTCGCGACGACGATCCTGCTCTCGCTGCTTTTCGTCGCCGTCAGCCGGCTTCTTTGATGGCGGCCACCGCCGCCACCCGGGCGGCGTGGATGCGCGCGGGAATCTGCGCCGGATCGGCGGCACAGGCGCGGGCAATGTCGCCCGCCGGTACTGCTTGCACCGCCGCCAGCGCGCGCCGCAGGATTTCCGCCGGCGCATAGTCCCGCCCCTCCCAGCCCAGGCGGCCGTTGTAGTCGGCGGCGCAGGCTTCGAGCAGCTGAAGGAAACGCTGCGGGCGGCGCAGCGCATCGCTCCGTTCGAACAGCCGGACGACGGTGTCCGGCCGCAGCTCGACAGCGCGGTGGATGTCGCCGTGGTAGCGGGCAGCGAGCACGGCCAGGTCGCGGCAGTCGGCAGGCACCTTCAGGCGGGCGCAGACGGCCTCGGCCAGCTTGACGCTGCGCTGCTCGTGCGCGATGTGGCGCGGCCATTCGCCCGGCGGCGTCGTGCCCTTGCCGAGGTCATGCAGCAGCGCCGCGAAGCGCACCGGCAGCACGCACCCGGCGCGCGCCGCGGCGTCGACGACCAGCATCACATGCACGCCGGTGTCCACCTCCGGATGGTAGTCGGCGCGTTGCGGCACACCCCACAGCCGGTCAAGCTCGGGCAGCAGACGCTGCAGCGCGCCGCACGCGCGCAGCACGGCGAACATCCGCGACGGCCGCGCCTCCATCAGGCCGCGCGCCAGCTCCTGCCAGACACGTTCGGGCACCAGCGCGTCGACCTCGCCGTCATCGACCATGCCGCGCATCAACGCCAGCGTTTCCGGCGCCACCGTGAAATCGACAAAGCGGGCGGCGAAGCGGGCGAGGCGCAGGATGCGCACCGGGTCCTCGGCGAAGGCCGGGCCGACGTGGCGAAAGACGCGCGCGGCCAGGTCGCGGCGACCGCCGTAGGGATCGACCAGTTCGCCGTCGTCGCCCTCGGCCATTGCGTTGATCGTCAGGTCGCGGCGGGCGAGATCCTCCTCCAGCGTCACGTCCGGCGCCGCGTGGAAGGCGAAGCCGGCGTAGCCCGGCGCCGTCTTGCGCTCGGTGCGGGCGAGCGCGTATTCCTCGTGCGTTGCGGGGTGCAGGAAGACCGGGAAATCCTTGCCGACCGGCCGGAAACCGCGCGCCAGCATCTCCTCGGGCGTGGCGCCGACGACGACGTGGTCGCGATCCTGCACCGGCAGGCCGAGCAGGCGGTCGCGCACGGCGCCACCGACGATGAAGGAGCGGAGCGGCGGCAGGGCCTTGTTCGGACGCGGGGTCACGCCGGGCAAGGGCGGGTCAGGCCTGGCGGCCGGCCAGCTCGGCGGCGGCACCGGCGCGCCATTGCTGCATGGCCGGCAGCGCCAGCATCGCCGCCATCCAGGCGCGGGCCAGCGGCGGCACCTCCACGGCATAGGTGGCGAAGCGCCAGACGACCGGCGCGTACATCGCGTCGGCAATGCTGAAGGCGCCGAACAGGAAGGGGCCGCCGGCGCCGTGGCGGGCGCGGCAGGCCTCCCACAGCGCGACGATGCGCGCGATGTCGGCGTCGACCTCGGGCGTGCGGCCGGCGCCCGGCTTGGCGGCGCAAACCGCCATCGGCATGTTCTGGCGCAGCGCGGCGAAGCCGGCGTGCATCTCGGCGCTGACCGCACGCGCCTCGGCGCGCGCCGCCGCGTCGGCCGGCCACAGCGCCGGCGCCAGTTCGGCGGCGTATTCGCAGATCGCCAGCGACTCCCAGACGACGACGCTGCCGTCGATCAGGCATGGCACCTTGCCCGACGGCGAATGGCGCAGGATCTCGCGCTTCGTCTCCGGCCGGCCGAGGCGGACGTTCACTTCGACGAAGTCGAGACCGGCGACGGAGAGCGCCAGCCATGGCCGCAGCGACCACGAGGAGAGGTTTTTGTCGCCGATGACGAGCTGGCGCATGGTCGCTCCTCGCGGTCGTGGCGGCGGGACTCAGCGCCCGGCGGTGAAGCGGAAGTCGTCGAGTTTCGCCTTCGGCGCGACCTTGCCGAGATAGGTCGGCGCGACGGCTTCCAGCGGCGCCGGGTTCCAGCCGGGATAGGTCTGGCCGTCGGCGCTGGCGACGTTGTCGACGTCCATCGAGCGCAGGTTGTCCGGCGACAGCGGCGGATTCGGCAGCAGCCAGAGGATGCCGGCCTGCAGGTAGGCCCACAGGTCCGAAAGCTCCTTGACCTTCTTGTGCTGGTTGCCGGTCAGCTCGCGCACGTATTCGACCAGCTCGCGCAGCGTGTAGACCTTCGGCCCGCAGAGCTCGTAACGCTGGCCGATGGTATCGCGATTGCCGAGGCAGGCGACGAAGACGTCGGCGACATCGCCGACATGGACCGGCTGGAACTTCGCCTGCATGCCGCCGGCGGCGAAGAACGGCGCCAGCTTGAAGACCTTGGCGAAGGTGTTGAGGAAGTTGTCGCCGATGCCGAAGATCACCGACGGACGGAAGACGGTGACGTCGAGCTCGCCGGCGGCGGCCATCACGATCGCCTCGCCTTCGCCCTTCGAGCGGAGGTATTCGGAGCAGCCCTGCGGGTCGGCACCGAGCGCGCTCATGTGCACCAGGCGGCGGACGCCGGCCTCTTTCATCGCGGCGACGATCTTCCTCGGCAGCTCGACGTGCGCGGCGGCGAAGCCCTTGCCGTACGGAAGCTGTGAATCGTGGTCGTGCAGTACGCCGACCAGGTTGATCACCGCGTCCTGGCCGCGCATCAGGCCGGCCAGCGTCGCCTCGTCATGAATGTTCGCCTCGACCACCTCGACCTGCGGCAGCATGATGTTGGCCTTGTTGCGCTCGCGGCGGCGGCTCGGAATGGTGACGTTCACGCCGGCCTGCGACAGGCGGTTGGCAATCCACGTACCGACGAAACCGCTTCCTCCCAGAAGCAATACATTCTTGATCATGATCGAGTCCGACTTGTTGGTGGCGTAAAGGGCGGTATTTTAAGGCAAATCCGCCCGCTCCGGGGCCTCGCGCACGATCCGGTCCGGCGGCTGCAGCCGGCAGGCAGCCCGTTTCGGCACTGCCACATACATCATGACTTGATATTTTCTGCAAAACCGTCAGAATGCCGGACGCCGACGACCGGTCGGCGCATCGTCACAGGCACGGCAGTGAAGCAACAGTCAGCGAAGGCACCCGCCACACCGGCGCGGCTCGGGCATTTCCTCGGTTTTCCGGCAGCGCCGCAACACCGCAGCGAGCAATGGGCGGCCGCGCTCGGCGCCCTCATCGGCATCGCCTGCGTCGTCGCGCTGACGCACGCAATGCTCGGCCGCGACGCGGCGGTCTTCGTCGTCCCTTCGCTCGGCGCCACCGCCGTGCTCGTCTTCGCGGCGCCGCACAGCCTGTTCGCCCAGCCGTGGTCGGTACTCGCCGGCAACCTGCTGTCGGCGCTGGTCGGCGTCGCCTGCCAGCGCTGGCTGCCGGAGCCGACGCTCGCCGCGGCGGCAGCCGTCGCGCTGGCCATCGCCGTCATGCACCTGGCGCGCTGCATCCATCCGCCGGGCGGCGCGACGGCGCTGGCAGCGGTGATCGGCGGCCCGGAAATCCACCAGCTCGGCTTCGCCTACGCCCTCTTCCCGGTCGGCCTGAACAGCCTGCTGCTGATCGCCGTCGGCGTCGCCTGGAACTACCCCTTCGCCTGGCGCCGCTACCCGTCCGGCCTG
>JANJTW010000093.1 GCA_024710925.1 Rhodocyclaceae bacterium
CGAGCAGGCCCATCAGCGTGACGACGGCGCCGACGATGCCGGTGGCGGTGGAAAAGATGGCGCAGGTGACCAGCGTCGCCACGGCGAGCGCGCCGGGCAGGCGCGCCAGCGACAGTTCGAGGGCGCGGAAGAGCTTGGCGACCAGGTTGGCGCGCTCGACCAGGTAGCCCATGAAGACGAACAGCGGGATCGAGATCAGCACGTCGTTGGTCATCACCGAGTAGGCGCGCTGCACCATCAGGTCGAGCGTCTGCTGCACGGCGATGTCCGGATCGCCGCTGCGGTAGGCGAGCCAGGCGAAGAAGACGCCCATGCCCATCAGCGTGAAGGCGGTGGGGAAGCCGAGCATGATCGCGACGACCACCAGCGACAGCATCAGCAGGCCGAGGTGGCCGTTGGTCATGCGGGTCCACGGCATGAAGAGCGCCGTCGCGGCGAGGATGATCGCCATCAGCGTCAGGCCGAACCACAGTTCGCGGCGGATCTTCATCGCTCGTCCCCGGACTTGCCGACGACGTAGCTGTCGAGTGCGACGATGTCCTTGTCGCTGACCTGGACCATCGCCTTCAGCTTGTCGACGTCGACTTCGGCGACGTCCTCCTCGCGCGACGGCCAGGCGCCGTCGCGGAGGCAGATGACGCAGCGGATGATCTCGACGATGCCCTGCAGCAGCAGGCCGAAGCCGGCGGCGGGGATGAAGAACTTGAACGGCCACAGCGGCAGCGGGTCGGGCGAGAAGGTCTTCTCGTTGATGACGTAGGATTCCTCGGCGAAGGTCAGTCCGGCCCAGGACAGCGCGAAGATGCCGGGAACGAAGAAGACGAGGTAGAGGACGAGGTCGATGCCTGCCTGCGTGCGCGGCGAGAAGAAGCCGTAGAGCACGTCGCCGCGCACGTGCCCCTGCTTGGAGAGGGTGTAGGCGCCGGCCATCATGAAGAGCACGCCGTAGAGCATGATCTGCGCGTCGAGCACCCAGGCGTGCGGCGTGTTCAGCGCGTAGCGGGAGAACACCTCCCAGCAGATCAGCGCGGTCAGCGCGACGATGCTCCAGGCGCAGAGCTGCCCGGCCAGCGTCGACAGCTTGTCGATGAACAACAGTCCTTTCTGCATCGTCGGCACCGCCCACGAGAACGACAACGGTCGAAAAGGCCGCCCGGACGCGCGGGGCGCCCGGGCGGCACCCGATCGGCGAGGCCGCTCAGCCCTTCTTCTTCGCGGCGAAGAAGTGGTTGTAGGCCATCTTGAAATCGACCAGCGTGTCGTTCTGCCAGCGGCAGGCGCGCTGCGCGAAGGCGCGCATCGAGTCGTTCACCTTCTTGAACGACGGATTCTCGGCCTCCTTGGCGGCGATCACCTTGTCCCACGCATCGAGCTGCGCCTTGAGGATGGCGTCCGGCGTCTTCCAGAACTTGACGCCGGACTTCTGCATCTCGCCGTAGTCGGTGGAGTAGCGGTCGATCGCCTTCCAGCTCATGTCGGCCGACGCCGCCTGCACGGCGTAGTCGATGATCGACTTGAGGTCGGTCGGCAGTGCGTCGTAGCGCTTCTTGTTGAAGAGGATCTCGAACTGCTCCGAGCACTGGTGGAAGCTCTGCAGCATGCAGTTCTTGGCGACGTCGGGGAAGCCGAGCAGGCGGTCGCTCGATGCGTTGTTGAACTCGGCGGCGTCGAGCAGGCCGCGGTCGAGCGCCGGCACGATCTCGGCGCCGGGCAGCGGGTTCACGGCGGCGCCCAGTTCCTTGTAGATGTCGACGGCCAGCCCGACGGTGCGGAACTTGACGCCCTTCATGTCGCTGGCCTTGGTCACCGGCTTCTTGAACCAGCCGAACGGCTGCGTCGGCATCGGACCGTAGAGGAAGGACTTCACGTCGAGGTTGAGGTTCTTGTAGATCTCGTCGAGCAGTTCCTTGCCGCCGCCGTAGTTGTGCCAGGCGAGCACCATGTTCGGGTCCATGCCGAAGGCCGGGCCGGAACCCCACAGCGCCACCGCGGTGTTCTTGCCGTACCAGTAGGCGACGACGCCGTGGCCGCCGTCGAGGGTGCCCTTGCTCACCGCGTCGAGCAGCTCGAAGGCCTTGACGACGGCGCCGGCCGGCAGCACCTCGATCTTCAGGCGGCCGCCGGACATCTCGTTGACCTTCTTGGCGAAGTCGAGCGCGTACTCGTGGAAGATGTCCTTCGCCGGCCAGGTCGATTGCCAGCGCATGCTGATCGGCGACTGGGCGACGGCGATCATCGGGAAGCCGGCGATGGCGGTGCCGGTGGCGCCGACCGCGGCCGAGGTCAGGAACCTGCGCCGGGAAGGCTTGCCCGGCGCCTGCGTTGCTTTGACGTCCTTGTCCATGGTTTGTCTCCTCCAGTGGGTGGTCACGGGTATCGCTACCCTTGCCTTCAGCGATCCCGTCCTCGCGGGCGGAACGTTGATCTCGTGCGCAGGCGCTCCTCAGCGCAGCAGCTTGAGCGGCATCTGCAACCGCCGCGCCAGCTGCTTGAGGGTTTGGA
This sequence comes from Rhodocyclaceae bacterium, assembly GCA_024710925.1. Lineage (GTDB taxonomy): Bacteria > Pseudomonadota > Gammaproteobacteria > Burkholderiales > Rhodocyclaceae > Proximibacter. The sequence goes on from JANJTW010000093.1 coordinate 2,503, forward strand.
CCGTCCGTTCTTCCTTTCGTTTGCCGGCCCGTGCCTTCAGCATGCTGACGGCGACGGCCGCCAGCACGGGGCCGCCGTCCGGGTCGACGATGGGAACGCCGACGCAGTACATGCCCTCGTGCGTTTCCTCGTCGTCGCGGGCGAAGCCGTGCGCCCGCGCCTCATGCAGTTGTTCTAGCAACGCCCCGACGCTGCCGCAACTGTTTTCGGTCAGTCGGGGCAGGCGCTTGCCGCGGAAGAGCCGCCGGATCTCGGCGTCGGCGAGGGTGCTGATCAGCGCCTTGCCGGAGGCGGTGCAACTCACCGGCAGGCGCATGCCGATGCGGTAGGTGACGCCGATCGGCCGCGTGCCGTTGCGGCAGGCGATGTAGACGACGTCGGTGCCGTCGCGGATGGCGAGGACGGCGCCTTCCTCGTCGAGGGCCGTCAGCGCGTTCACCGCCTGGTCGAATTCGCGGGTCGTGTCGGTGCGCGCGAGGTAGGCGTGCGCGAGGTCGACGAGGTGCGTGCCGAGGTGGTAGCTGCCATCGTCGAAGCGTCGCAGCAGGCCGGCCAGCGCCAGGCTGGTGCACAGGCCGAGCGTCGAACTCTTCGGCAAGGCGAGGCGGGCGGCGAGCTTGCCCAGCGCCACCGGCTCGCGCGAGGCGGCGAGCACGTCGAGCAGCCGCGCCGCCTTGAGCACGGAGGGAACGACGGCCTTCGGCAGGTCTTTCGCTTCGCCACGCACGGCGTCCGGACCTTTCTCGCGGCGACGGCCGCGGGTTTGACACTGGCGCTTCTCCGAACCATATTAGGTCAAGTTCAAAATAAAGCACGGTATTCACATAGATGAACGTCGGCGGCCCGGCCGGGTTCCCGCGTTCGCGTCGCGGAGGGCAGGCCATGTCGACCAGCAACGATGCCGTTGCGTGCATCGAGCACTTCATCAACGGCCGCCGCCTCGGCGTCGCCAGCGAGCGCTGGGGCGACGTTTTCGATCCGGCCAGCGGCCGGCCGAGCGGACGCGTGCCGCTGGCCAGCGCCGCCACCGTCGGCGAGGCGGTCGCCGCCGCCGCCGCGGCGCTGCCGGCGTGGGCCGACTGGCCGCCGCTGCGCCGTGCGCGCATCCTGTTCCGCTGCCGCGAACTGCTCGCCGCCAATCTCGATGCGCTGGCGGCGATCGTCACCGCCGAGCACGGCAAGGTGCTCGACGACGCGCGCGGCGAGGTGATCCGCGGCCTGGAGGTGGTCGAGTTCGCCTGTGGCATCCCGCATCTGCTGAAGGGCGAGCATTCGGCGCAGATCGGCGCCGGCGTCGACAGCTGGTCGCTGCGTCAGCCGCTCGGCGTCTGCGCCGGCGTCACGCCGTTCAATTTCCCGGTGATGGTGCCGATGTGGATGTGGCCGGTGGCGATCGCCTGCGGCAATACCTTCGTGCTGAAGCCCTCCGAGCGCGATCCGTCGGCCAGCCTGTTCGTCGCCGACCTGCTCGCCGAGGCCGGGCTGCCGCCGGGCGTGTTCAACGTCGTGCACGGCGACCGCGAGGCGGTGGACGCGCTGCTCGCCGATCCGCGCGTGGCGGCGCTGAGTTTCGTCGGCTCGACGCCGGTCGCCGAGCACCTCTACGCCGCCGGCTGCGCCAACGGCAAGCGTGTGCAGGCGCTCGGCGGCGCCAAGAACCACCTCGTGGTGCTGCCCGACGCCGACCTCGACCAGGCGGTCGATGCGCTGCTCGGCGCCGCCTACGGTTCGGCCGGCGAGCGCTGCATGGCGATTTCGGTCGCCGTCGCCGTCGGCGATGTCGCCGACGCCCTGGTCGAACGGCTGGCGGCACGCGTACGCGCGCTGAAGATCGGGCCGGGGGCGGCACCCGGCGTCGAGATGGGGCCGCTGGTGACGCGCCAGCATCTGGAGCGCGTGCGCGGCTACGTCGACCTTGGCGTCGCCGAGGGCGCGCGGCTGGTGGTCGACGGCCGCGGCCTGACGGTGGACGGCCACGCCGACGGCTTCTTCCTCGGCGGCTGCCTGTTCGACGGCGTCACGCCCGACATGCGCATCTACCGCGAGGAGATCTTCGGGCCGGTGCTGTGCGTCGTCCGCGTGCCGGATTTCGAGGCGGCGGTGGCGCTGGTCAATGCGCACGAATTCGCCAACGGCTGCGCGCTGTTCACGCGCAGCGGCAACGCCGCGCGCGAGTTTTCGCGGCGCGTCGAGGTCGGCATGGTCGGCGTGAACGTGCCGCTCCCGGTACCGATGGCCTTCCACAGCTTCGGCGGCTGGAAGCGCTCGCTGTTCGGCGGGCACGCGATGCACGGGCCGGACGGCGTGCATTTCTACACCCGGCTGAAGACCGTCACCGGCCGCTGGCCGCAGGACACCGCCGGCATGGCACACTTCGCGATGCCGACCCACTGATCGTTCCGCCCGCCGATGACCGACCTTGCTCCCGCCGCGCTCCTGCGCGCCATGTTCGACGCCGCGATCGCCAGCGCCCAGCCGGCGCTGCGCATCCCCGCCTTCCTGCCGGCGCCGCCGGCCGGAAGGCTGCTCGTGATCGGCGCCGGCAAGGCTTCCGCCGAGATGGCGAAGGCGGTCGAGGACCACTGGCCGGGCGAACTGTCCGGGCTGGTCGTTACCCGCTACGGCTACGGCGCGCCGTGTTCGCGCATCGAGATCGTCGAGGCCGCGCACCCGGTGCCCGATGCCGCCGGGCTGGCCGCCGCGGGGCGGCTGCTCGACCGGGTGCAGGGGCTGACCGCCGACGACCTGGTGCTGTGCCTGATCTCCGGCGGCGGCTCGGCGCTCTTGCCGCTGCCGCTGCCCGGGCTGACGCTGGAAGACAAGCAGGCGGTCAGCCGCGCGCTGCTCCGTTCCGGCGCCAGCATCGGCGAGATGAACTGCGTGCGCCGCCACCTGTCGGCGATCAAGGGCGGCCGGCTGGCCGCCGCCTGCCATCCGGCGCGCGTCGTGAACCTGCTGATTTCCGACGTGCCCGGCGACCACCCGGTCGACATCGCCTCCGGGCCGACCGTCGGCGATCCGACGACCTGCGCCGACGCGCTGGCGATCGTCCGCCGCTACGGGCTGGAACTGCCGCCGGCGGTGCTCGATGCGCTGCAGTCGGGGCGTGGCGAGTCGGTCAAGCCGGGCGACCCGCGGCTCGCCGGCGTGACCACGCACATCGTCGCCGCGCCGCAGCAGGCGCTGGAAGCGGCGGCACAGGTCGCCGCCGCGCACGGCATCGCTGCGCACATCCTCGGCGACGCGATCGAGGGCGAGGCGCGCGACGTCGGCCGCGTCATGGCCGGCATCGCCCGCCAGGTCGCCGAGCGCGGCCAGCCGTTCGCGCCGCCCTGCGTGCTGCTGTCCGGCGGCGAGACGACGGTGACCGTGCGCGGCCAGGGACGCGGCGGCCGCAACGTCGAGTTCCTGCTGGAGATCGCCGTCGCGTTGCAGGGGCACCCGCGCATCCACGCGCTGGCCGGCGATACCGACGGCGTCGACGGGCTGGAAGAAATCGCCGGCGCGCTGCTGGCGCCGGATTCGCTGGCGCGCGCCTACGCATGCGGCATCCGGGCGGCGGACGCGCTTGCCGACAACGACGGCCACGGCTTCTTCGGCGCGCTCGGCGACGCGGTGCGGACCGGGCCGACGCGGACCAACGTCAACGATTTCCGGGCGATTCTGGTGCGGTGAGATAAGGGCGGCGCGCCGGCCGGTTTTGTCCCTGCCCGGAAATTTCCGGCGGGTCGCGCGCGCCGGACATGCGCGCCGCGCGTAGCGGGTGCCTGCCGGCGGGGGGCGGTGACGTGCCCGGGGGCGGTCCGGGGCCAGGCCGGGGCGAGCTTACTCGCCGGCGAGCAGCGCCAGCAGTTCCTCGCCGTAGTGGTCGATCTTCGCCGCGCCGATGCCGCTGACCATCGCCAGGTGGCCGCGCGTCGAGGGGCGCATCTCGGCGAGTTCCTTCAGCGTCCGGTCGTGCAGGATGACGTAGGCCGGCACGCCCTGCTCGCGCGCGGTGTCGGCTCGCCACTGGCGCAGCCGCTCGAACAGCGCGGCGGCTTCCGGCGAAAGGTCGGCGAGCAGCGTCGCGCTCCTGGCTTTCTTCGCCTTGGTGCCGCCTTGCTTCGCGACGTGCCGGCGCAGCTCCAGCGTGCGCTCGCCCTTCAGCAGCGGCCGTGCCTCGGCGGTCAGCTTCAGCGCGCCATGCTCGGCGAGGTCGGCGTGCAGCATGCCGGCGGCGACCAACTGGCGCAGTACGGCGCGCCATTCGGCGTCGTCGAGGTTGGCGCCGATGCCGAAGACCGACAGCTGGTCGTGCCCCCACTGCGCCGCCTTGTCGCTCTTCTTGCCGCGCAGCACGTCGATCACGTGCTGCGCGCCGAAGCGCTGGCCGGTGCGGTAGACGGCGGAGAGCGCCTTCTGCGCGACGACGGTGCCGTCGAACAGTTCGGGCGGGTCGAGGCAGACGTCGCAGTTGCCGCAGGGCACGGCCTTCTCGCCGAAGTAGTCGAGCAGCACGACGCGCCGGCAGCGCGGCGCCTCGCAGTAGGCCAAGAGCGCGTTGAGCTTCTGCGCTTCGAGCCGCTTCTGCTCGGGCGGCGCGTTCGATTCGTCGATGCGCGAGCGCTGCAGCACGACGTCCTGCAGGCCGTAGGCCATCCACGCTTCCGACGGCTCGCCGTCGCGGCCGGCGCGGCCGGTTTCCTGATAGTAGGCCTCGATGCTCTTCGGCAGGTCGAGGTGGGCGACGAAGCGCACGTCGGGCTTGTCGATGCCCATGCCGAAGGCGATCGTCGCGCAGACGATCCGCCCGTCCTCGCGCAGGAAGCGGCGCTGGTT
>JANJTW010000162.1 GCA_024710925.1 Rhodocyclaceae bacterium
CAGGCCGAGGACGTCGTCGATGACCGCCGCGCCGAGGACGATCTTCGCCTCCGGCATGGCCAGCCGGCCGAGGTCGCGGAAGACGCGGCCGGTGATGCCGACCGACGTCGCCGACAGCGTCGCGCCGAGGAACAGGTAGGTGTTGTCGGACAGTCCCGGCAGCAGCAGCGGGCCGGCGACCCAGGCGCCGAGCGCGAACGGCAGCACGATGCCGATGATGCCGACGAGCGACGCGCGCAGGCCGACCTTGACCAGGTCGTCGAGCCGCGTTTCCAGGCCGATCTGCAGCAGCAGCACGATGACGCCCAGTTCGGCCATGAAGGCGACGATCGGGTCGCCGGCGACGCGGTCGAAGTAGTGGATGCCGGCCAGCCCCAGGTTGCCGAGGACGACGCCGAGCAGCAGTTCGCCGAGCACGGCGGGGAAGCCGACGCGCTGCGCCAGCGGCGCAAACAAGCGCGCCGCCATCAGGATGAGGGCCAGCCAGAGCAGGTTTTCGCCGACGACGCCGGAACCGGCGGCGAAGGCCGACGGCAGGCTGACGACAAGGGCGAGCAGCAGGATGTGCGGACGGCCGACGGCGCGCAGCGGGTTCATGGTCGTTTCTCTTTTTTCTGGCGGGCGGGGCGGCGGGCGCACCCTCGGCGCACGGCGGTCATTTCATCGCCGACAGGGCTTCGGCATGCGTCTTGCCGGCAGAGTTCCGCCGCGCCTCGACGTAGGCGCCGACGGTATCGGCCAGCGGACGCCCCTTGCCCCGGGCGGCGACGGCATCGACGACGTCGAGCGGCGTCACCGGCGCCTTGGTCGCATCGAACAGGAAGCGGGCGGCGCGCACGCAGGCAGCGGCGACCGCCTGCTCGTCCTCGCCGGCGGCCTTCGCCGCCTTCTTCAGCTGCGCCTGCGCCTGCGCGACGCGCGGATCGGTCGCCGCCACTTCCTGCTTCAGCGACAGTTCGACGAGACGCTGCGCGGCGCTGCCGTCGCCGGCGGCGGCAAGCGACGACAGCGGAGCAAGGAGGGCGGCGGCGAGGGCAAGGCAGGAAAGGAGGCGGCGCATGATCGGTCGGGGCACGTGAAAAAGGACGGGACGGAAATCTTACACCGGCCGCCGCTCAGCCGCGCCGCGCCGGCGCGAACAGGCGCAGCCGCTTTTCCAGGCCGACGACGAGCGACGCGAAGCCGCCGAAGGCGGCGATCGACAGCCACTCGGCGAGTCCGATCGGCGCCGTGCCGAACAGCCGGTTCATCAGCGGCAGGTAGGTGAAGGCCAGCTGCAGGCCGATCATGACGCCGCTGCCGACCCACACCCAGGGGTTCGAGAAGATGCCGACGGCGACGAAGGAGCGGGTCAGCGATCGGCAGTTGAACAGGTAGCAGGTCTCGACGACGACGAAGACGTTGACGGCAACGGTGCGCGCCTCGGCGAGCGGACTGCCCTGCGCCAGTTCGACCAGGAACAGCCCGTAGGCGCCGACCAGCAGCAGCACGCTGACCAGCACGATGCGGGCCAGCAGCGGCCGGTCGAGCACCGGCGCCTGCGGCGGCCGCGGCGGTCGCTGCATGATGCCGCGCTCGACCGGCTCGAAGGCGAGCATCAGGCCGAGCAGCACGGCGGTGGTCATGTTGATCCACAGGATCTGCAGCGGCGTGATCGGCAGCGTCGCGCCGGCGACGATGGCGGCGACGATGACCAGCCCCTCGCCGAAATTGGTCGGCAGGGTCCACGTGATGAACTTCACCAGGTTGTCGTAGACGCCGCGCCCCTCCTCGACCGCCGCCTCGATGCTGGCGAAGTTGTCGTCGGTGAGCACCATCGCCGCCGCCTCGCGGGCGACGTCGGTGCCGGCCAGCCCCATGGCCACGCCGATGTCGGCGGACTTCAGCGCCGGCGCGTCGTTCACGCCGTCGCCGGTCATCGCCACCACCTCGCCGCGCTGCTGCAGCGCGCGCACCAGCCGCAGCTTCTGCTCCGGCTCGACGCGCGCGAAGACGTTGCAGGCGACCGCCGCGCGCGCCAGCGCCGCGTCGTCCATCGCCGCCAGCTCGCGGCCGGTGAGCGCGCCGCCCGCGCCGGGGTCGATGCCGAGCTGGCGGGCGATCGCCAGCGCCGTCAGCGCATGGTCGCCGGTGATCATCTTCACGGCGATGCCGGCGCCGTGGCAGGCCCGGACCGCGCCGACGGCGCGCGGCCGCGGCGGGTCGATCATGCCGACCAGGCCGAGGAAGGTCAGCGGCAGCGCGGCGAAGTCCTCGCCGGCCAGTTCGCGCTCGCCGACCGCGGCGCGCGCCAGCGCCAGCACGCGGTAGCCGCGCCCGGCCATCGCCTGCGCATGGCGCTCGATGGCGGCAACGTCGAGCGATGCCGGCTCGCCGGCGGCGTCGAGCATGTCGCCGCAGCGCGGCAGCAGGCGCTCGATGGCACCCTTGACGTAGGCGACGCGGACGCCCTCGACGGCATGCGCCGTCGCCATGTACTGCAGCGCCGAATCGAAGGGCAGCACGTCGAGGCGCGGAAACACCGCCTGCAGCGTCGCCTCGTCGAGGCCGCCCTTCCTCGCCAGCACCAGCAGCGCGCCCTCGGTCGGGTCACCGGCGATCTCCCAGCGCCCATCCTTCTTGAACAAGCCGGCGTCGTTGCACAGCACGCCGGCGACCAGCGTCTCGCGCAGCGCGCCGTCGATCGCCGGCGAGTAGTCGTCGTCGCCGATCCTGCCCTCGGGCGCGTAGCCGCTACCGCCGACTTCGTGGCGGTCGCCGCCGGCCCAGACCTCGCGCACCGTCATCTGGTTCTCGGTCAGCGTGCCGGTCTTGTCCGAGCAGATCACCGTCGTGCTGCCGAGCGCCTCGACCGCCGGCAGCTTCCTGATGATCGCCCGCCGCTTCGCCATGCGCGAGACGCCGATGGCCAGCGTGATCGTCACCGCCGCCGGCAACCCCTCGGGGATGGCGCCGACGGAGAGCGCGACCGCCGCCATGAACATGTCGAACGCCGATTCGCCGCGCGCCAGGCCGACGGCGAAGGTAAACAACGCCAGCCCGCCGATGACCAGCAGCAGCCAGTTCGAGAAGGCCGCCATCTTCTTCGTCAGCGGCGTCTGCAGGTCGGGTGCGGCGGCGATCAGGCGCGAGATGCGGCCGGTCTCGGTGGCGCTGCCGGTGGCGGCGACCAGGCCGATACCCTGACCGCTGACCACCATCGTGCCGGCGTAGGCCATGTTCGTGCGGTCGGCGAGCAGCGTGTCGGCCGGCAGCGCCTCGGGCAGCTTCCTGACCGCCGCCGATTCGCCGGTCAGCGAGGCCTCCATCGCCTGCAGGCCGCGCGCCTCGACCAGCCGCAGGTCGGCCGGCACGCGGTCGCCGGCGGCGAGCAGGACGACGTCGCCGGGGACCAGCGCGTGCGCGCCGAGGCGCTGCTTGCTGCCGCCGCGGACGACCACCGCCTCCGCCGCCATCGCCCGCGCCAGCGCCGCCAGCGCGGCTTCCGCCTTGCCTTCCTGGACGAAGCCGATGACCGCATTGACCAGCACGACGCCGAGGATGACGCCGGCGTCGACGTACTCGCCGAGCGCCGTCGTCACCGCGCCGGCGGCGATCAGCACCAGCACCAGCGGCTGCGCCAGCTGCGCCAGAAAGCGCAGCAGCGCGCTCTTGCCCGGCGGCAGCGGCAGGCGGTTCTCGCCGTGGCGCGCCAGGCGTTCGGCGGCGGCGGCCTCGTCGAGGCCGTGCGCCGGGTGCGTGTCGAGCTGCGCCGCCGCCTCGTCGGCGGACAGCGCGTGCCAGTCGCGCGCTTCCTGCGCGGCCTCGTTCATTCCGGCTGCTCCGAGTCGATGCAGACGGTGACCGGCCCGTCGTTGACCAGCGCCACCTGCATGTCGGCGCCGAAGACGCCGGTCGGCACCGGCTGCCCGAGCGCCGTCGCCAGTTTCTGCACGAAGCGCTCGAACAGCGGCTGCGACACCTCGCCGCGGGCGGCGCGGCTCCACGACGGGCGGTTGCCCTTCTTCGTCGACGCATAGAGCGTGAACTGCGAGACGGCGAGGAGGCGGCCGCCGGCCTGGCGGACGTCGCGGTTCATCACCCCGTCGGCATCGGCGAAGACGCGCAGCGCGACGATCTTCCTCGCCATCCAGTCGAGGCCGGCCTCGTTCTCGTTATCGGCAAAGCCGGCGAGCACCAGCAATCCCGGCCCGATGCGGCCGGTGACATGGCCGTCGACCGTCACCTGCGCCTCGCTCACCCGCTGAATGACCACGCGCATGCCGGCCCCCTACGGATGCGGCCGGAAGATGCTGCCGTCGGCGACGCCGGCCAGCGTACGCAGCAGCGTCTGCGCCCACAGCGCGAGGAGCAGCAACCAGCAGGCCAGGCCGACGGCGCCAATGCCGGCGATGCCGGTCAGCGGCGCCAGCCGCAGCGAGGCGGCGACGAAGGCGCCGAGTGGGAAGGTGAAGCCCCACCAGGACAGTGCGAACGGCAGCTGCCCGGCGCGCCGCGCGGCCAGCGTCAGCAGCGCCGCCATCACCAGCCACCAGACGCCGAAGCCCCACAACAGCAGCGACAGGAACAGGAAAGGTGCGTGCGGCACGGCGAACGGCAGCTGGTCGAGCACGTTCAGCAGGCTGACCGGGATCACCCCGAGCGGCGCCAGGTGGATCCACGCCGTCGGCGTCAGCAGGCCGACCGCCGGCTTGACCAGGATCTTGCGCTGCAGCGTCAGCCCGAGCAGGCCGACGTACATCATCGTGCCGGCGCCCAGCCCGAGCACGTTCGCCAGCAGGGCCAGCTCGCGCGCGGCGCCGCTCTGCAGTTCGAGCAGCGGACCGCCGGCGACCGGGATGACGACGAGACCGACGGCCGGGATGAACTTCGCCGGCGTCACATGTTCGAGGCCGACGTGCTCGCCGCGGAACATGTGGAAGAGCACGGCGAAGCTGAACAGGAAAACCAGCGCCGTGCCGCCCCACCAGAAGGCGAGCGCCAGTCCGGCGCGGCCGTCGATGGCCAGCCACTGCGCGGCGACGACCAGCATGGCAATGGCGAAGGTCGGGTAGAAGCTGGCCTGCACCGGGTGCTTCAGCGTCGCCAGCGCCGCCTCGCGGAAGCGCAGCCAGCGGTTCAGCCAGGGCACGGCGAGCAGCGCGAAGAGGACGACGTTGAACCAGTGCAGGCCGAGCGCCAGCGGCGACAGCCACGGCCAGCGGCCGGACAGCGAATGCGTGGTCAGCGCCAGCACGCCGCTGCCCATGACCGCGGCGAACCAGCCGGGGGCGAAGTGGCGGCTGATCTCGGCGAAGGAGGGGAAGGCGTGCGCGGCGGGGATCGGCGCGCCGGCCGGGTGCGCGTTGTTCTTGTCCATCGGGTCGCATCCATAAGAATGCGCTGATTATGCCGCAGCGCCGGCGATCCGTCCCGGCGCGAGCCTCCCCCGGTCGGGAACGGACGAAGCACGCCGGCCGGCGCGGCGCCCTCTTCGCGACGCCTTCACGGCATCAGCAGCAGGTCGCGGTGCGCGTGGTAGAGGATGTTTTGCGTGACGCTGCCGAGCAGCCGCTCCTCGGCGACGCTGCCGCCGTGGCGGCCGACGGCAAGCAGGTCGGCATCGATCGCCGCCGCCTGTTCGAGGATCGCCGACGCCGGAAAGCCATAGGCCAGGCGCCGTTCGAACCGGCCGGCGGCGTTGCCGCCAACGGCCGCGGCGAAGGCGGCCATCCCGGCTTCGGCGCGCTCGCGTTCGCGGCGGCGATAGCCCTCGATCTCGGCGTCGGTGGCGCCGGCGAGCCGCATGCGCCCCTCGTAGGGCACGACGTAGGCGTTGAAGAGCACGCAGCGCGCCGCCGGCAGCAGATCGGGAACGGCCTGCGCGAGGCGCCGCGAGCAGTCGGCGTAGTCGGTGGCGACGAGCACCCGGGCGTAATCGGCGTCGCCCGGCGTCCGCGCCAACAGCACCGGCGCGGCGACGCGACCGAGCAGCTTGAGCGCGGTGCTGCCGAGCAGCAGTTCGTCGACGGCGTTTTCGCCATGCTGGCCGACGACGAGCAGACGCGCCCGCGTTGTGGCAACGAACGCAGCGATCTCGTCGGCGGCGCTGCCGGTCAGGCATTCGGCGCGCACGCGGGCGCCGCTCCGCTGCGCCAGCCGCGCGACGCGCCGCGACAGCTCGTCGCGGGCCAGCAATGCCGGATCGGGGCCGCGCCAGCTGCCGATATCGAAGACGTTCATCAGCGTCCGCCAGACGCCGTCGTTGAACACGTGCAGCACGCACAACTCGGCGTCGAGGCTGCGGGCGAGACGGGCCGCCCGGTCGACGGCGATATCGGCGGCGGCGGAAAAATCGGTGGCGGCAACGATGATGCCGGCCGCTTGGCCCGGCTCCGGCATGGCGTTCTGGTCCATGGTCGTGCTCCTTGCGGGTGATGGATTCTTGTCGAGGGCTCAGGCCGGCTGCGTCGCCGGCCAGGCACGCGACCGCGCCTGCCGATGCGCCAGCAGGCCGTCGCGGAGACGACGGGCGACGCGGTCGACGACACCGCCGACATCCCCGCCCAGATCCTCGACGACGAGCACCGAGCTGTCGCGGCAGCGGACGACGGCACGGCACAGCTTGTCGAGGCCGCCGCGCTGCGGCCCGTTGGTATCGACCAGGTGGACGGCGACCTGCTCGACGAGGTCGCGGAATTCGGCCAGGGCCGCGCCGATCCTGTCGAGCGCATGCCGGCGAATGGCCGCCGCACCGGGCAGGCCCTTGGCCCGAATCTGGATTTCCACGATCCGCCTCCCAGGAAACGAAGATGAACGTATGCGGGCAGCGTAACGCGAAGAGCGGCCGAGATAAATCCGGGGATCGCTTAGCTTCGCTTCGCTTTTATCGAACGGCGGCGCCGGCCGCAGCGCCTCGCGGACCGCTTGCCGGCCCGCTCAGGCGCCCCGGGAGTGTTTCGTTGCGCGGGGTGCGGGACTGCGCGCTCAGGCGCACTCCGGAAGGACTTCCTCACCAGCGCTTTCGCCCTTGCTCAGGGCGCCCCCCAAAAGCACTTCTTCGCATGTGCTGGCGCATTTCCGGAGCCCCCCCAAGGGGACTTCTTCGCAAGCGCTGGCGCCCTTGCTCAGGCGCACCCCGGGAGTACTTCCTCGCAAGCGCTGGCGCGCTTGCTCAGGCGCCGGTGACGAGAATCAGGTGGACGCGGTACGGGCCGTGTGCGCCGAGGACGATGGTCTGCTCGATGTCGCCGGTGCGCGACGGGCCGGAGACGAAATTGACGGCGCGCGGCAGATCGTCGCCGCGCTCGGCGCGCAGCCGGGCGAAGCCCTCCTCCATCGCCGGCACGACGCGCGACGCCGGCACCACGGCGATGTGCGTTTCCGGCAGCAGGCTGGTCGTCGCCGCCGTTTCCGGGCCGGAGCAGAGCATCAGCGTGCCGGTCTCGGCGATGGCACAGAAGCAGCCGGTAATGCCGGTCGCATCGTCACCGCTGGCCGGCCGCACGGCGACCTCCAGCCCGGCGCCGGCCCAGTCGAGCGCGGCCAGTTCCGGCCAGCAGACGGCGCGCGCCGCCAGGCCGAGGCCGGCGAGATAGCGGGCGACGGCCGCCGGTACGTCGGCCGGCGTCGCCACGCTGTCGACGGTGGAGGCCATCGCCGCCGAGCGGGCGAGGAAGCGGGCGACGAGGTCGCCCTGCACGTCCGGGCGCGGCCCGGTCGCGCGCGCGGCAATCGCGGCGCGGGCCGCGTCGCGGCGGGCGGTGTCGCCGGCGGCGACGCCGAGATTGGCGCGCACGCGGCTGAGGATGTCTTCGCGGGAGTTCATGCGCATTCCTTGCGGGGGCAGGCCGCGATCATAGCCCGGGTAGCCGCCGCCGGGAATCCGGAGGGACGCCAGATGGGACGCGAACGGCACTCGCAAGGAATGCGCTCAAGCCACCGACGAACCGGCCTGCGGACAGCCCGACCCCGTTGTATACGAACGGATAGACAGCCAGCCGCCGGACAGGCACAATGGCGCCGCACGAAATATCCGACAGAACATAACGAAACCTTTCAGGGAGGATGCGCATGCCGTTCCGCAGACTGCTCGTCACCCTTGCCGCCGCACTCGCTCTCGCCGGCGGCGCCGTTGCCGGCGAGGCGCAGGTCGCCGTCGCCGCCAACTTCGCCGCACCGGCGAAGCGGATCGCCGAGGCCTTCGCGCGCGCCACCGGCCACCAGGCGACGCTGGTCACCGGCTCGACCGGCAAGTTCCATGCGCAGATCGTCAATGGCGCACCGTTCGACGTGCTGCTGTCGGCCGACGACGAGACGCCGGCGAAGCTGGAACAGGCCGGCCACGCACAGGCCGGGACGCGCTTCACCTACGCCGTCGGCCGCCTCGTGCTGTGGAGCGCCAATCCCGGCGTCGTCGACGGCGAAGGTGCGGTGCTGAAACGCGGCGACTTCCGTCATCTTGCCATCGCCAACCCGAAGCTTGCCCCCTACGGCCAGGCGGCAATCGAGACGCTGGCCGCGCTCGGACTGACCGACTCGCTGCGCCCGCGCTTCGTGCTCGGCGAGAACATCGCGCAGACGCACCAGTTCGCCGCCTCCGGCAACGCCGAACTGGGTTTCGTCGCGCTGGCGCAGGTGGCGAAGAACGGACGCATCGCCGACGGCTCCGGCTGGATCGTGCCGGCGCATCTGCACCGGCCGATCCGCCAGGACGCCGTGCTGCTCGCGCGCGGCCGCGACAACGCGGCGGCGAAGGCCTTCCTCGGCTGGCTGCAGGGCGACGACGCGAAAGCGACGATCCGCAGCTTTGGCTACGACCTGCCCTGATCCGACCATGCCGCTGACCACCGCCGACCTCGCCGCGATCTGGCTGACGCTGAAGCTGGCGACGCTGACCACCGGCGTGCTGCTGCTCGTCGGCACGCCGCTGGCCTGGTGGCTGGCGCGCACCGGCTCGCGCTGGAAGGGCGCCGTCGGCGCCGTCGTTGCGCTGCCGCTGGTGCTGCCGCCGACGGTGCTCGGCTTCTACCTGCTCGTCGCCCTCGGTCCCGCCGGGCCGCTCGGCAAGCTGACGCAGGCGGCCGGGCTGGGCACGCTGCCGTTCACCTTCGCCGGACTGGTCGTCGCCTCCTGCCTGTATTCGCTGCCCTTCGTCGTGCAGCCCCTGCAGAATGCCTTTGCGGCGATTCCCGAACGCCTGCTGGAAGCGGCAGCGACGCTGCGCGCGGCGCCGCTCGACGCCTTCTTCCACGTTGCCGTGCCGCTCGCCCGGCCCGGCTTCCTGACCGCTGCCGTGCTCGGTTTCGCGCACACCGTCGGCGAGTTCGGCGTGGTGCTGATGATCGGCGGCAACATCCCGGAGAAGACGCGCGTCGTCTCGGTGCAGATCTACGACCACGTCGAGGCGCTGGAGTACGCGCAGGCGCACTGGCTGGCCGGCGGCATGCTGCTCTTCTCGTTCGTCGTGCTGTTCGCGCTGTACACGCTGAACCCGGCGACGCGGCGGCAGACATGAGCGACGGCCGCATCGACCTCCGCCTGCAGCTCGAACGGCCGGCCTTCGCACTCGACGTCGACCTGAGCCTGCCGGCGCGCGGCGTCACGGCGATCTTCGGCGCTTCCGGCTCGGGCAAGACGACGCTGCTGCGCGCCGTCGCTGGCCTGGAGCGGCACGCGCGCGGCCGTCTGGAAGTGGCCGGAGAGGTCTGGCAGGACAGCACCGCCGGCGTCTTCGTGCCGCCCCACCGGCGGCCGCTCGGCTACGTCTTCCAGGACGCGGCGCTGTTCCCGCACCTCGCGGTACGCGACAACCTCGCCTTCGGCCGCCGCCGCAGCGGCGACGCGATGCCGCCGGACGCCGCGCCGGTGGTCGGCCTGCTCGGCCTCGGCCCGCTGCTCGACCGCCGTCCGGACAGCCTGTCCGGCGGCGAGCGGCAGCGCGTCGCCATCGCCCGCGCGCTGCTCGCCAAGCCGCGCCTGTTGCTAATGGACGAGCCGCTGGCCGCCCTCGACGAGCGGCGCAAGGCGGAATTCCTGCCCTGGCTGGAGAAGCTGCACGACGAACTGGAAATTCCGGTGCTCTACGTCAGCCATTCGCTGCCGGAAGTAGCGCGGCTGGCCGACCATCTGGTGCTGCTGGAAGGCGGCCGCGCGCTCGCCGTCGGGCCGCTCGGCGAACTGCTGCCGCGCCTCGACCTGCCGCTGTCGCACGGCGAGGAAGCCTTCGTCGTCGTCGCGGCGACAGTCGGCGCCTACGACGCCGACTACGCGCTCGCCCGCCTCGATTTTTCCGGCAGCGCCGGGCAGTCGCTGTGGGCGCCGAGCCCGCCGCGTAGCGTCGGCACCACCGTGCGCGTGCGCATTCAGGCGCGTGACGTCAGCCTGGCGCTGTCGGCGCAGCATGATTCGAGCATCCTCAACACCCTCGCCGTGCGCGTCGAAGCCATCGACCTGCAGCCGCCGGGACGCGCGCTGGTGCGCCTCGATGCCGGCGGCGCCGCGCTGCTGGCGCGGCTGACACGGAAATCGCTGGATCTGCTGGAAATCGGGGTTGGGCAAACGGTGTTTGCCCAGGTGAAGAGCGTCGCGCTAGTCGACTGATGTATGCAGTTCTGAACAAGAGACCTACACAACCCGTCTGGTATGGCTACTCAGCCATCCAACCCGCCATCGTTACTTATCTCCTCAGGCGGCATTGCTCCTTGAAAAAGCTCCGCCAGCAGATCCAATTTTTCGTTGACCTCAGCCGAGATATTTCTTGGGTCTGCACACTTAACAAGGCGGTGTAGCTCTCCTTTTTTTAGCAGCATCGGCCCTCCCAAGCGAAGCGCCAACCGACGAAAGAACTCTTCGGCAAAACTACTTAACTTGTATCGCTCGGTCTTCGCTTCCCAGAGAAGACGGGCCACCTCCGTCGGCGACTCCTTCCAGGCACCGAAATCTGCAGCAACACCATCGAACACTTCATCTAGGACAAGCGTATCCAAGACCTCATCGATCTCGGCCTGAAAGCCGCCAAAAAGGTCAAGATCGGCATAATGCGTGCGCGCAAAACGGCGCAACACCTCCGGCGTCACAAAATAATTTTCCGCCTCGTAGCGCCTCCAGTAACTGATCACCAGCGAACCGTCGACCAAATTCTGCCGGTTTCGACCATCGTTATCGAGAATGGCCAAACCCTTCAATTGAGGCAGCAGGTTTCGCAACCCATTAAAGTGATCGCGCGGCGTGATGCCAAACCCACCTTCGACGCGCTCCAACTCTGCATCCACGTCTTGGCCTGGATAGTTGTTCTGCACATAGAAGGAATTGATTCTTTCATCCCATATCGTTGTTATCGGATGCTTCAAAAGTTCAGCCAACGCACGAAGCATATCCACGTCAGTTCCGCCTTCTACATACAGAACATAGCCGCGCTCACGTGCCTTCACATAGTGCTCTGCGCCAAAATGCTTGAGACTGTTCCGGATATCCTGCTTGCGCGCCAAATCGTTGGCTTTACCATCGAGCAACAACGTCAGATTGTTATCAAGAGCTTCGTCCAGAATCACTTCTGAATGCGTCACCATCACCACCTGCGACCAATTTTCGCTGGCGATATCGCGCAGCAGCACGTAAACCTGTTTCTGTCTCAATATTTCTAAATGCGCATCCGGCTCGTCCACCAAAAGGATGCTCCCTTTATGCGAGTACAGGTAGGCGAAGATCAGCAGCATTTGCTGAAACCCGCGTCCCGAAGACGAAACATCCAGCGGCTCCTTAACCCCCGGTTGGCGATACTGCAATTCGATACTTCCTCGTGACGTTTCTGTGGGAACAGAAAGTCGGACGTTGAACAGGCGCTGCATTAACGTCGTAATACGCTTCCAGTCCTCTGGCGAGTCCCGCATCACCATCAAGCACAGGTTGCGTAATACCTGAGCCGTCTGTCCTTGGCCTAGTAAAACGTCAATCCTCCCCGGCTGCAGAATAGGCTCCTCAACTTCCAAGCCAGACATCGGATACAGCAGTTCAACATTGAGCGATGCCGCGTGACGCAGCAAATCTAGGTTGCTAGCCACCGAAGGATCTGGAGAGCAATACACCAACTCGTCACCCTGATTTCTGAAGCGTATCGGCAGCGCGACGACTCCTCCCTGAAACTCCACACCAACAGTGATGACCAGCGGAATATCCTTGTTACCGGTGCGCACCTGTGTGTTGTGCCAGAAGAAACGCGTACGCTGGACCGGCACGGCCACAATGCTCAGGCGGTTAATCGATGTCGCCGTGCGCTCTTTCGCCGAGGAGTCCTTGCGAGCGTGGTACCAAGTCTTAGCCGCCTGCGCCCAGAGTGCTAACGCCTGGATCGCGCTGGTTTTTCCGCAGTTGTTCGGCCCAATGAGCACAGCGGGATGATCCAGTTCGATTCGCTGTCGACCGCCAAAACGCTTGAAATTCTCGATTTCCAGATAGTGCAGCAGACGCATCGCTCACAACTCCTTGGGTTCTCTAATGTTCGTCCGTTTTCCTGCAAGTTTATCGGTGTCAGGAGCAGTACTACCAGCAACGTTTGCGATGTCTATCGGGCGTAACAACGCCTGAAACTCTGCAAACTGATCCGCTACCGCCTCTGTCGCACACTGTTCCATCCGCCAGTAGCGCTGCAACACATCATTACCGAACGCGGTCAGCTGCGCGCCGCCACCGCCGCTGCCGCCGGTCGCCGTCGCCACCACCGGTTCGGCGAAGGCGGCATTGACCGCCTCGACCAGCAGCCAGGCGCGGCGGTAGGACATGCCCATCTCACGCGCCGCCGCCGAGATCGAGCCGCTGCGACCGATCGCTTCGAGCAGTTCGGCCTTGCCCGGGCCGATGGCGATGGAAGCGCCGAGCAGCACGCGCAGGCGCGGGCCGCTGGCGGCGGTATGGCGCGGTTTCTTCGGCATGCCCGCCTCAGGCCACCCGGTTGCGCGGCTCGCCGCGCACGAACGCCTCGATGTTGTCGATCAGCTGCTCGGCCAGCGCCTGCATCGCCGGCCGGCTGGCCCAGGCGACGTGCGGCGTCAGCAGGAAATTCGGCAGCGCCAGCAGTTCCGGCGCCAGCAGCGGATGGCCGTCGGCCGGCGGTTCCTTGGACAGCACGTCGAAGCCGGCACCGGCGATCCAGCCTTCCCGGAGCGCCTGCGCCAGCGCCGCCTCGTCGACGAGGCCGCCGCGCGCGGTGTTGATCAAGAGCGCCGAGGGTTTCATCGCGCGCAGTTCGGCCTCGCCGATCAGCCCCTGCGTTTCCGGCGTCAGCGGGCAGTGCAGCGAAACGACGTCGGCCGCCGCCAGCGCCTCGGCGAACGGCACGTAGCCGGCGCGACAGTTGACCGCGCCCTTGCGCTCGGCGCGCAGCACCGTCATGCCAAAGGCTTCGGCCAGCTTAGCGACGCCGTCGCCGAGGGTACCGCTGCCGACGAGGGCCAGCGTCGCACCATTGAGGTCGCGGATCGGATGGTCGAAGAAGCAGAACTGCTCGCTCTTCTGCCAGCGCCCGGCCTGCACCGACTCGCGGTAGGCGACGAGGTTGCGCGACAGCGCCAGCATCAGCGCGATGGCGTGCTCGGGCACGGTATGCACGGCGTAGCCGCGGATGTTGGAGACGACGATGCCGCGCGCGCGGCAGGCCTCCAGATCGACGTTGTTGGTGCCGGTGGCGGCGACGGCGACCATCTTCAGCGCCGGCAGCCGGGAAATCATGCCGGCGTCGAGCTGCACCTTGTTCACGATGGCGATCGTCGCCCCGGCCAGCCGCGCCTCGACCTCGGCCTGCGGCGTCTTCGCGTGCTCGATCCACTCGTGCGCACAGTCCGGCCGGCGTACGTCGGCGACGATCGACTCGCGTTCGAGGTAGACGATGCGTTCCATGGTCTAGCTGCCGAGCGCCGACTTCAGCGCGACGCGCGCCTGCAGGTCGCCGTGCAGCAGGCAGAAGGCGCCGGCGGGGAAACCGGCGCGCGCCGACAGTTCGGCCAGCGCGAAGACGGCCGACGGCGCCGTCGCTGCGCTCAGCGCCACCGCCGTGTCGCCGGCGGCGAAGGCACGGGCCAGCCCGGCGGCGACCGAGGCCAGCGGCTCGGCGGCATCGCTGGCTACCGCCTGCACGCCACCGCCGCCTTCGGCGCAGGCGGCTTCGCGCAGCGCCGCGACGGCGCGGCCGACCTCGGCGCGCGCGGCCTCGGTGTCCTGGCCGGTCTCGCGCGCGACGAGCTTGGCGAAGTCGCCGCCGAACTGGTCGAGCAGGCTCGCCAGTTCGCCGAGCAGCCGCTGCCGACCGGCGGCGTCGGCGCCCCAGGCCGGCTGCGCGCGGCGCGCCGAGGCGACCGCCTCGGCCGCTTCGCCGGGGCCGCACTTCGGCACGCGGTAATGCACCTCGCCGTCGGCCTGGCGCACGTCGATGAATTCCGCGAAGACGCCGAGCCAGGCGTGGCCGTCGATCCACAGCGGAATGGCGGGAATGCCGTCGTCGAATTTCATGCTTTTCGTTCCTGTCGGGTTTTGTAGAGTTCCTTGAAGGTCCGCCCCTGCGGCGCCGGGAAGTCGCGCCCGGCGGTCCAGCCGGGCGCCAGGCCGAGGGCGCGGATGCGGTCGGCGCCGCCGGCCAGCCGGTTCAGGTAGCGCACGCCGAGCTTCGTCGCCAGCGCGTAGAGCGCCGGCCGCTGCGCGAGCCAGGCCCAGGCGGCGAGCGCCGCGCGCTCCGGCCACGGGCGCAGGCCGCGTTCGCTCTGCTTCTCGCGCAGCTTGCGCTGCAGTTCGGCGAGCGGGATGCGCACCGGGCAGACGACGCCGCACTGGTTGCACAGCGTCGCCGCGTGCGGCAGGTCGAGGGCGTTCTCGATGCCGGTATAGAGCGAGGTCAGCACCGAGCCCATCGGCCCGGGATAGACCCAGCCGTAGGCATGGCCGCCGACGGTCTGGTACACCGGGCAGTGGTTCATGCAGGCGCCGCAGCGGATGCAGCGCAGCATCTCCTGGAATTCGGAGCCGACCAGTCCGGCACGGCCGTTGTCGACGAGCACGAAATAGGTGTGCTCGGGGCCGTCGGCGTCGTCGGCACCCCTGGTGCCGGTGCACACCGAGACGTAGTTGGAGATGTCCTGCCCGGTCGCCGAGCGCGGCAGCAGGCGCATCAGCGTCGCGAAATCTTCCAGCGTCGGCACGATCTTCTCGATGCCGGTGACGACCACGTGCACCTTCGGCAGCGTCGTCACCATGCGGCCGTTGCCCTCGTTGGTGACCAGCGCCACCGAACCGGTCTCGGCGATCAGGAAGTTGCCGCCGGAGATGCCCATGCCGGCCGTAAGGAAGTGCTCGCGCAGCACCTCGCGCGCCTCGCGCGTCAGCGCCGGAATCTCGGTCTTGCGCGGCTTGCCGTGCTTGTCGGCGAAGAGGTCGGCGACCTCGTCGAGGTTCTTGTGCGCGGCCGGCGCGAGGATGTGCGACGGCGGCTCGTTGCCGGAAATCTGCAGGATGTATTCGCCGAGGTCGGTCTCGACCGGCTCGATGCCGGCGGCGGCGAGCGCGACGTTCAGCTGCGCCTCCTCGGAAAGCATCGACTTCGATTTGGCGACCTTCTTGACGCCGTGCCGTCGGGCGATGGCGACGACGTGCCCGCAGATCTCGCGCCCGTCCCTGGCCCAGAGCACGGTGGCGCCGCGTGCGGTCGCCTTCTCCTCGAACAGTTCGAGCCAGACGTCGAGGTCCTTGAGGACGCGGTCGCGGATCGCCGCGCCGGCGTCGCGCAGTTCCTCGAAGTCCTTTTCGTAATTGGCGACGGCGCGCGCGCGCATGCCGACGAACTTGTCGCGCAGGCCGTCGAGGTTCCTGCGCAGGCGCGCGTCGGCGAGCGCCTCGCCGGCGCGACGCTGGAAGAACATCGCCTGCGAGCGCATCAGTCGAGCTTTCCGTTGGTGCCGGCGAGGACTTCGGCGACGTGCAGCACGCGCGTCGTCTCGTCGCCCATGCGGCGCAGCTTGCCCTCGATGTTCATCAGGCAGCCGAGGTCGCCGCCGACGACGGCATCGGCCTGCGCCGCCTGCGCGTTGATGCACTTCTTCTCGGCGATCGCCGCCGAGATGTCGCCGAACTTGACCGCGAAGGTGCCGCCGAAGCCGCAGCAGGCTTCCGCCTCCGGCATCTCCTTCAGCGTCAGGCCGGGCAGCGTGCCGAGCAGCCGGCGCGGCTGCGCCTTGATGCCGAGACTGCGCAGGCCGCTGCAGGAGTCGTGGTAGGTGACGCTGCCGGCGAAGTCGCCGGGAACGGCGTCGACCTTGAGCACGTCGGCGAGGAACTGCGTCAGCTCCCAGGTGCGCGCGGCAAGCGCCTCGGCGCGACGGCGCCAGTCGGGCTCGTCGGCGAAGAGGCCGGGGTAGGCGCTACGGATCTGGTCGGCGCAGGAGCCGGACGGGGCGACGACGTGGTCGAAGCCCTCGAACTCGGCGATCGTCTTCTTCGCCAGCGCGACGGCGGCCCGGCGCTCGCCGGAATTGAACGCCGGCTGGCCGCAGCAGGTCTGCGCATCCGGCACGACCACCTCGCAGCCGGCAGCTTCGAGCAGGCGGAGGGCGGCGAAGCCGACGCTCGGCCGCATCAGGTCGACGAGACAGGTGACGAAGAGGGCGACGCGCATCAGTTTTGCATTGTGAAATGGTAAGATGCCGCGGTGCAAAAAAGAGCACCGGAGGGCGGGATGCTGGCGCGATTATAGTCGCTCGCCGTCCGCCCGACCGGATTCGGCGGCACGGTGCGTCGCGCCGTGCCCGGAACGCGACAGAGAACCCCATGGCAGAACAGCAGGAAATCAAGGAAGGCCGGGAGTCGAAGAACTCCATCCAGGTCATCGAGCGCATGATGACGTTGCTCGACGTGCTCGCCGAATCGCCCGATCCGGTGGCGCTCAAGCACCTCGCGCAGGCGACCGGGTTGCACCCGTCCACCGCCCACCGCATCCTCGCGGCGATGACCGCCTCGCGCCTCGTCGAACGGCACGAGGCCGGCACCTACCGCCTCGGCATCCGCCTGCTCGAACTCGGCAACCTGGTGAAGTCGCGGCTGAACATCCGCGACATCGCCGGCCCGTTCATGCAGGCGCTGCACGAGAAAATCGGCGAGGCGATCAACCTCGGCATCCGGCACGAGGACGAGATCGTCTATATCGAACGTACGTCGAGCGGCCGCTCGCTGGTGCGCGTGGTCTACCTCGTCGGCGGTCGCGCGCCGCTGCACCTGACCTCGGTCGGCAAGCTCTTCCTCGCCGAGGACGGCCCGGAGAAGGTCCGCGCCTATGCGAAACGCACCGGCCTGCCGGGCAAGACACCGACCTCGCTGACCTCGCTGCCGGCGCTGGAAAAGGAACTCGACCGGATCCGCCGGCACGCGGTGGCCTTCGACAACGAGGAGGCGGAAGTCGGCCTGAAGTGCGTCGCTGCGCCGATCCACGACGACGAGGGCAGGATGGTCGCCGGCCTCTCGGTATCGGCGCCGGTCGACCGGCATCGGCCGGAGTGGGTGACGCTGGTCAAGTCGACGGCCGACGAGATTGCGCACGCCATCGGCTACGTCAGACCGGCGAACCGCTGACGCCCGCCCCCTGCCGCCAACGAAAAAGCCGCGACGCGTCGCGGCTTTTTTTCGTCATCTCCCGGCCCGATCCGGCCCGCAGGGACTTCCTGCTCCGCTCGGGCGCACCCCGGGAGTACTTCTTCGTAAGTGCTGGCGCACTTACTCAGGCGCTGCGGCCCTTGGCGGCGGAGGCCTGCGTCGACTCCATCCAGCGCTTGATGCGGTTGGCGTCGCCGATGCGCGTCAGCTTGCCGGCGGAATCGAGCAGGACGATGACGACCGGCTTGTCGGCAACCCAGGCCTGCATCACCAGGCACTTGCCAGCCTCGTGGATGAAGCCGGTCTTCGACAGGCCGATATCCCAGGAGGCGCTCTTCACCAGCTGGTTGGTGTTGTTGTAGGCAAGCGGCCGGCCGCTGACGGTGACGGTTGCCTCGGGCGTCGTCGAAAATTCGCGGATCAGCGGATAGCGATGGGCGGCGGCGACCATGCGGGCAAGGTCCTGGGCCGTCGACACGTTGTTCGACGACAGGCCGGTCGGCTCCTCGAAGCGGGTGTGGTACATGCCGAGCTCCGCCGCCTTGCGGTTCATCGCCGCAACGAAGGCCGGCAGGCCGCCCGGATAGTGACGGCCGAGGGCGTTCGAGGCGCGGTTCTCGGAGGACATCAGAGCCACCAGCAGCGCGTCCTCGCGCGTCAGCTCGGCGCCGACGCGCAGGCGCGACCGGCTGCCGCGCAGATAGTCGACGTCCTCGTCGGTGATGGTGATCGTTTCCTGCAGCGAAGGCACGGCGTCGAGAACGACCATCGCCGTCATCAGCTTGGTGATCGAGGCGATCGGCACGACCGCGTCGGAATTCTTCTGGAAGATCGGCTCGCTGCCGCCCTGCTCGACGACGAAGGCCGCACCGGAAGCGACGGCCAGTCGCTTGGTCGCCTGCCACTGGTCGCTGCCGGCGGCCGAGGCCTTCGTCGCCTTGACGCCGGCGGCGGCAGCCACGGCCTTGCGCGAAGAAGCCGAATAGACCGCCGTCTTGCGCGGCGACGCCGCGCCCGTCACCTTCGCCGGCGCCTTCGCCTTCTTCTTGCTCGTCGCGACCGCGCCTTCGCCGGCAAAGACGCCGGTAGCCACGAAAAGTCCTAGGGCGAGCGCGGAAAGAAGCTTGGCCGACATGCGGCGGTCCTCCATTACAGATTGGGGTAGGAAATTTTACGTCAGTTTAGCGAACGGACTTGATAATGCAATAAAAATATACAGATATGACAACAACCAAAGAAAACGCTTTAAATTCCGAGGAATGCCCGAACCTCATCGCGACGGGCATGGGTATCGCGATAGCCCAGATCGATCAGGGCCCGCGTGTAGGGCTGCTCGAACAGCAGGTAGCTGGTCAGCGCACCGCCGCCGCGGTTCATCGCGCCGATGCCGCGCAGCAGGAGACGGACGGCGCGCGGCAGCGTCCGCGCATGGCGGGCGGCAAGAAAGTCGAGCCGTTCCGACGGCGCGATGACGAGGGTCTCGATCGGCCGCAGCGCGATGCCGGCCTGCGCCTTGAGCTCGTCCGGAATGACCGAAAGCGTGCGGTTGATGCGCTGCATGCGCTCGATATCCACGGCCAGTCCGTCGAGGAAGATCGACGACAGCGCATGGCCGGCGACCTGCGCCAGCGTCGGGTAGGCCTCGCCGCGCCGGCGTTCGACCCGCTCGCTCATGCGACCGGCACCGATGACGAGGATCTTCTCGGCCCCGAGGTGGATCGCCGGCGAGACCGGCGCCAGCTGGCGCATCGACCCGTCGCCGAACCATTCGCGATGCAGCCGGATCGCCGGGAAGACGAAAGGGATCGCCGACGACGCCATCAGATGCTCGACACTGAGGCGGTCGCGGCTGCCGAAACGGTGCGTCCGCGTCCACGGTTCAACCTCGCTGCGCGCCTGAAAGAAACTGACGCTGTGACCGCTGGTGTAGCCGGAGGCGGTGACGCAGACGGCGCGCAGGCTGCCGGCAGCGATGCAGCGGTCGATGTTGGCGAAATCGAGGCGCTGCGCGAGCAGTTGCCGCAGCGGCTCGTTGTCGAGCAGCGAGCGCGGACTGCGGCGGGTGAACCAGCCGAGGGCCAGCGACGACAGCCAGCGCGCCCCGGACGCGGCGACGCCGAGCGGGTCGGCACGATAGACGTGATGGGCGCGCATGTTGCGCCAGACGTCGTTCAGGTTCTCGACGGCGGCGCGGAAGTTGTCGGCGTGACAGGCCAGCGTCGCCGCGTTGATGGCGCCGGCGGAAGTGCCGCAGAGAATGGGAAAGGGATTCGCCGTGGCGTCCGGCAGCAGTTCGCCGATGGCGGCCAGCACGCCGGCCTGGTAGGCGGCGCGCGCACCGCCTCCGGGCAGGACGAGGGCGGTTCGGGTGTTGTCGGCGTTCATTCGGCGCGGCGGGCAGATTCGGATTGCCGCGCATCATAGCCGGCGGCGTGTCGATCGCCACGCTGCGCCGCCGCAAATGGGGGGCGACAGGCAGCGTGGAACGGCAGACGGCGGGGGCGCCGCACGCCTGCCGTGGACTGCGGGCTCAGTGTTCGCCGGCGTCGACGACGGTCAGCGCCGTCATGTTGACGATGCGGCGAACGGTCGCGGTCGGCGTCAGGATGTGTACCGGCCGCGCCGTGCCGAGCAGGATCGGACCGACGGTGAGGTTGTCGCCGGCCGCCACCTTGAGCAGGTTGAAGGAGATGTTGGCGGCGTCCAGCGTCGGCATCACCAGCAGGTTGGCCGGCCCCTTCAGGCGCGAGTTGGGGAAGGTCTGCAGGCGGATCTGCTCGTCGAGCGCGGCGTCGCCGTGCATCTCGCCCTCGACCTCCAGCTCCGGCGCGCGCTCGTTGAGGAGGCGCAGGACCTCGCGCATCTTCTGCGCGGTCGGCGTGTTCTCGGTGCCGAACGACGAGTGCGAGAGCAGCGCGACCTTGGGCACGATGCCGAAGCGGCGGATTTCGTCGGCCGCCTCCAGCGTCATGTCGGCCAGCTGCTCGGCCGAGGGGTCGTAGTTCACGTAGGTGTCGGCGACGAAGACGGTACGGCCGGGCAGCATCAGCAGGTTCATCGACGAATAGTTCTTCACGCCGGGAGCGGTGCCGATGACGCTCTGCACGTATTCGCGATGCAGGTCGTGGCGGCCGAAGGTGCCGCAGATGAGACCGTCGGCGTGGCCGAGGCGGACCATCAGCGCGCCGTAGAGCGTGGCGCGGCGCCGGATCTCGCGCTTCGCGTAGTCGACGGAGACGCCCTTGCGCTCCATCAGGCGATGGTATTCCTGCCAGAACTCATCGTAGTGCGCGTCGAAGAAGGCGCAGTGCTCGTGGTAGACGATGTCGAAATCGGCGGCGGGGCGGATGCGCAGGCCGGCGGCATCGATCTTGCGCCGGATTTCCGCCTCGCGGCCGATGACGATCGGCCGGCAGATGCCCTCGTCGATCGCCACCTGGATCGCCCGCAGCACGCGCTCGTCCTCGCCCTCGGCGAAGACGACGCGCTTCGGATTGCGCTTGGCCTGCGAGAAGACCGGCTTCATGATCAGGCCGGAGTGGTAGACGAATTCGTTGAGGCTCTGCAGGTAGGCGTCCCAGTCGGCAATCGGCCGCGCGGCGACGCCGGAATCCATGCCGGCCCGGGCCACCGCCGGCGCGATCTTGACGATCAGGCGCGGATCGAAGGGTTTCGGGATCAGGTATTCGGGACCGAAGCCCGTGACCTGCTCGCCGTAGGCCGAGGCGACGATCTCCGACTGCTCGGCGCGGGCCAGCTCGGCGATCGCCTTCACCGCGGCGAGTTTCATTTCCTCCGTGATCGTCGTCGCGCCGACGTCGAGCGCGCCGCGGAAGATGAACGGGAAGCACAACACGTTGTTCACCTGGTTCGGGTAGTCCGAACGGCCGGTGCAGATGATCGCATCGTCGCGCACCGCCTTGACGTCCTCCGGCATGATTTCCGGATTCGGGTTGGCCAGCGCGAGAATCAGCGGCTTCGCCGCCATCTTCGCCACCATCTCTTTTTTGAGCACGCCGCCGGCGGAAAGGCCGAGGAAGACATCGGCGCCGTCGATGATCTCGCCGAGCGTGCGCGCAGCGGTGGGCTTCGCGTAACGCGCCTTGATTTCGTCCATTTCCTCGACGCGCCCCTCATAGACCACGCCCTTGATGTCGGACACCCAGATGTTCTCGACCGGCACGCCGAGCATGACCAGCAGGTCGAGGCAGGCGAGCGCCGCAGCGCCGGCGCCGGAGGTGACCACCTTGACCTTCTTCAGATCCTTGCCGAGGTAGGTCAGACCATTGAGGATCGCCGCGCCGACGACGATCGCCGTACCGTGCTGGTCGTCGTGGAAGACCGGGATCTTCATCCGCTCGCGCAGCTTCTTCTCGATGTAGAAGCATTCCGGCGCCTTGATGTCTTCAAGGTTGATGCCGCCGAACGTGGGTTCCAGCGCGGCGATCATGTCGATCAGCTTGTCCGGATCGCGCTCGTCGATCTCCAGATCGAAGACGTCGATGTTGGCAAACTTCTTGAACAGCACGCCCTTGCCTTCCATCACCGGCTTGGCGGCGAGCGGACCGATCGGGCCGAGGCCGAGGACGGCGGTGCCGTTGGTAATGACGCCGACCAGGTTGGCGCGCGACGTGAGCGAACTTGCTTCCGCCGGATCGGCGACGATTTCCTCGCAGGCGGCGGCAACGCCCGGCGAATAGGCCATCGACAGGTCGTACTGGTTGGTCAGCTGCTTGGTCGGCGTCACCGCGATCTTTCCCGGCTTCGGCTGGCGGTGGTAGTAGAGCGCGGCAGTGCGCAGCTGGTCCTTGGTCTGATCGTTATGCATGGCCGGGAAATCCTTTGGCGTCGTTGGGCGGGCTTTGTAATTCATAATTATAGAGCACAAAATCGCCATCTTTCCAATTGGGGATTTCCACAGCGGGAAGAAATTTGTCTGATTACCGAATAAGGCCGCCCATTCGAAAACCCTGATGGATCAAGGCTTCCGGCCCCACCGGCAATTGCCGCGAGCAGCCCGGCGTGGCATAATTACCGATTCCTGTCGCTCCATGAACTCGCCGCGCCCCAACACCGCCGAGCATGACCGTTTCACCCGACAAGCGCCGGGCAGCCCCCTTGCCTGCCGCGACCGACGCCCTCCGCACCGACATCCGTCCGGATGCCGGCCAACCTAGCGCGCGCCGCGCCACGGTAGTTCCCGTTTTCAAGTTCTTCCTTTGAGAGCACCGCCATGAGCCAAACCGTACCGCTGAACGCCCCCGACTACGTCAAACACGAAGGTCTGAAGAAATGGGTCGCCGAGATCGCCGCGCTGACCCAGCCGGACCGCATCTACTGGGCCGACGGCTCGCAGGAAGAATACGACCGCCTGTGCGGCGAGATGGTCCAGTCGGGGATGCTGATCAAGCTCAACGACGCGAAGCGCAAGAACTCCTACCTGGCCTGGTCCGACCCGTCGGACGTCGCCCGCGTCGAGGACCGCACCTTCATCTGCTCGCAGAACAGGGAAGACGCCGGCCCGACCAACAACTGGGAAGAGCCGGCCAAGATGCGCGAGACGCTGAACGGCCTGTTCAAGGGTTGCATGAAGGGCCGCACGATGTACGTCGTGCCGTTCTCGATGGGCCCGCTCGGTTCGCCGATCGCGCACATCGGCATCGAGATCTCGGACAGCCCCTACGTCGTCGTCAACATGCGCACGATGACCCGCATGGGCAAGGGCGTCTTCGACGTGCTCGGCACCGGCGGCGAATACGTGCCCTGCGTGCACACCGTCGGCGCCCCGCTCGGCCACGGCGAGAAGGATTCGCGCTGGCCGTGCAACCCGGACACCAAGTACATCGTGCACTACCCCGAGACCCGCGAGATCTGGTCGTACGGCTCGGGTTACGGCGGCAACGCGCTGCTCGGCAAGAAGTGCTTCGCGCTGCGCATCGCCTCGACCATGGCCCGCGACGAGGGCTGGCTGGCCGAGCACATGCTGATCCTCGGCGTCGAGTCGCCGCAGGGCGAGAAGACCTACGTCGCCGCCGCCTTCCCGTCGGCCTGTGGCAAGACCAACTTCGCCATGCTGATCCCGCCGAAGACCTTCGATGGCTGGAAAATCACCACCGTCGGCGACGACATCGCCTGGATCAAGCCGGGCAAGGACGGC
>JANJTW010000015.1 GCA_024710925.1 Rhodocyclaceae bacterium
GGCGGCATGACCAAGGCCGTCGAGTCGGGCTGGGCGAAGATGCAGGTCGAGACCTGCGCCGCCGACAAGCAGGCGCGCATCGACTCGGGCAAGGACGTCATCGTCGGCGTGAACAAGTACAAGCTGGCCAAGGAAGACCCGATCGAGATCCTCGACATCGACAACCACGCCGTGCGCGAGGCGCAGGTCGCCCGCCTGCAGAAGATCCGCGCGACGCGCGACGGCGCCGCCGTGCAGGCCGCGCTCGACGCGCTGACCAAGTGCGCCGAGACGGGCGACGGCAACCTGCTCGACCTGTCGGTGAAGGCGATCCGCCTGCGCGCCACGGTCGGTGAAGTGTCGGACGCGCTGGAGAAGGTCTTCGGCCGCTTCCGCGCCAACAACCAGACCATTTCGGGCGTTTACGGAGGCGTCGTGGCCGGACAGGCAAGCTGGGAAAGCATCAAGGCGGACGTCGAGAAGTTCGCCGCCGAGGAAGGCCGTCGCCCGCGCGTGATGATCGCCAAGCTCGGCCAGGACGGCCATGACCGCGGCGCCAAGGTCGTCGCCACGGCCTTCGCCGACCTCGGCTTCGACATCGACGTCGGCCCGCTCTTCCAGACGCCGGAAGAGGCGGCGCGCCTCGCCGTCGAGAACGACGTGCACGCCATCGGCTGCTCGTCGCTCGCCGCCGGCCACAAGACGCTGGTGCCGCAGCTGATCAACGCGCTGAAGGCGCAGGGCGCCGACGACATCATCGTCTTCGCCGGCGGCGTCATCCCGGCGCAGGACTACGACGCGCTCTACGCGGCCGGCGCCAAGGCCATCTTCGGCCCGGGCACCCGGATCGAGGATTCGGCGAAGCGCGTCCTCGAAGAGATCCGCAAGGCGCGCGGCTAAGTCCGGCGACGGATGAACGCGCGGGAAATGCCCTTGTCGGCACAGAACTTGCCGCCCGAGGACCGGACGCTCGTCGACGGCGTGCTGGCCGGGCAGCGGCGCGCGCTGGCCAAGGCGATCACGCTGATCGAATCGACCCGCGCCGACCATCGCGCGCGCGCGCAGCAGGTGTTGAACGCGCTGCTGCCGAAGACCGGCAACGCCATCCGCGTCGGCATCTCGGGCGTTCCCGGCGCCGGCAAGTCGACCTTCATCGAGGCGCTCGGCGTCTGGCTGATCGGCCAGGGCCACCGTGTCGCGGTGCTCGCCGTCGATCCGTCGTCGTCGATCACCGGCGGCTCGATCCTCGGCGACAAGACGCGCATGGAGATCCTCTGCCAGAAGGAGGAAGCCTTCATCCGGCCAAGCCCGTCGGCGGGTTCTCTGGGCGGCGTCGCCGAGAAGACGCGCGAGGCGATGCTGCTGTGCGAGGCGGCGGGCTACGACGTGGTGATCGTCGAGACGGTCGGCGTCGGCCAGAGCGAGACGACGGTCGCCGGCATGGTCGACCTGTTCTGCCTCTTGCAGCTGCCGAACGCCGGCGACGACCTGCAGGCGATCAAGAAGGGCATCGTCGAGATCGCCGACATGGTCGTCATCAACAAGGCCGACATCGACCCGAAGGCGACCGCCGTCGCCCGCGCGCAGTGGAAGAACGCGCTGCACCTGGTGCGCCGCGCCTCGCCGCACTGGGAGCCGCCGGTGCTGACCGTCAGCGCGCTACAGAAGGAAGGCATGGCCGACTTCTGGGAAAATGTCGTCAAGTACCGCGACGCGCTGACCAAGAGCGGCGAGTTCGCGCAGAAGCGCCGGCAGCAGTCGCTGGCCTGGATGTGGCAGCTGATCGAGGCCGGCCTGCACCAGCAGTTCAACGAACACCCGGGCGTGCGCGAAAGCCTGCCGCGCCTGTCGCAGTCCGTCGAGAGCGGACTGACCACCCCGGCGGCGGCGGCGCACGCGCTGCTCGCCCACCTGAAGCACTGATTTTCCTGTTTATTGAGTTACCGGACCTACCCTGGGAGATTCCGTTATGCATGACATCATCCGACAGCTGGAGAAGAAGCGCGAAATGGCCCGCCTCGGCGGCGGCCAGAAGCGAATCGACGGCCAGCACGCCAAGGGCAAGCTGACCGCCCGCGAACGCATCGAGCTGCTGCTCGACCCGGGTTCCTTCGAGGAATGGGACATGTTCAAGGAGCACCGCTGCGTCGACTTCGGCATGGACAAGGCCGAGAAGACGCCGGGCGACGGCGTCGTCGTCGGCTACGGCACGATCAACGGCCGCCTGGTGTTCGTCTTCTCGCAGGACTTCACGGTCTTCGGCGGCTCGCTGTCGGAAACCCACGCCGAGAAGATCTGCAAGGTCATGGACCAGGCGATGAAGGTCGGCGCGCCGGTGATCGGCCTCAACGATTCGGGCGGCGCCCGCATCCAGGAAGGCGTCGCCTCGCTCGGCGGCTACGCCGACGTCTTCCAGCGCAACGTCATGGCCTCCGGCGTCGTGCCGCAGATCTCGATGATCATGGGCCCCTGCGCCGGCGGCGCGGTCTATTCGCCGTCGATGACCGACTTCATCTTCATGGTCAAGGATTCGTCGTACATGTTCGTCACCGGTCCGGAAGTGGTGAAGACCGTGACGCACGAGGACGTCACCGCCGAAGAACTGGGCGGCGCCGTCACGCACACCACCAAGTCCGGCGTCGCCGACCTCGCCTTCGAGAACGACGTCGAGGCGCTCTCCATGCTGCGCCGCTTCATGAACTTCGTGCCCTCGTCGAACCGCGAGAAGCCGCCGGTGACGCCGACCGACGACCCGGCCGACCGCATGGACCACTCGCTCGACACGCTGGTGCCGGACAACGCCAACAAGCCGTACGACATGAAGGAGCTGATCATCAAGGTCGTCGATGACAGCGACTTCTTCGAGCTGCAGCCGGACTACGCCAAGAACATCATCATCGGCTTCGGCCGCATGGACGGCCACCCGGTCGGCATCGTCGCCAACCAGCCGCTGGTGCTGGCCGGCTGCCTGGACATCAAGTCGTCGATCAAGGCCGCCCGCTTCGTCCGCTTCTGCGACGCCTTCAACATCCCGGTCGTCACCTTCGTCGACGTGCCGGGCTTCATGCCGGGCACCACGCAGGAATACGGCGGCATCATCAAGCACGGCGCCAAGCTGCTCTACGCCTACGCCGAATGCACCGTGCCGAAGGTCACCGTGATCACCCGCAAGGCCTACGGCGGCGCTTACGACGTCATGTCGTCGAAGCACCTGCGCGGCGACGTCAACCTCGCCTGGCCGTCGGCGGAAATCGCCGTCATGGGCCCGAAGGGCGCGGTCGAGATCATCTTCCGCGAGGAGAAGAACGACCCGGCCAAGCTCGCCCAGCGCGAGGCCGAGTACAAGGCCAAGTTCGCCAACCCGTTCGTCGCCGGCGCCCGCGGCTTCATCGACGACGTGATCATGCCGCACGCCACCCGCAAGCGCATCTGCCGCTCGCTGGCGATGCTGCGCGACAAGCAACTCGACAATCCGTGGCGCAAGCACGGCAACATTCCGCTGTAAGCGTCCGGGGAGAATAGGAACATGTTCAAGAAGATTCTGATCGCGAACCGCGGCGAAATCGCCTGCCGCGTCATCAAGACCGCCCGCAAGATGGGCATCAAGACCGTCGCCGTCTATTCGGAAGCCGACAAGGACGCGCTGCACGTCGACCTCGCCGACGAAGCCGTCTGCATCGGCCCGGCGGCATCGAAAGAGTCGTACCTGGTGATGGACAAGATCATCGCCGCCTGCAAGGAGACCGGCGCCGAAGCCGTGCATCCGGGCTACGGCTTCCTGTCGGAAAACGCCACCTTCTCGCGCCGCCTCGAAGAGGAAGGCATCAAGTTCATCGGCCCGAAGCATTACTCGGTGGCCAAGATGGGCGACAAGATCGAGTCGAAGAAGCTGGCCATCGAAGCCGGCGTCAATACCATCCCCGGCTACAACGACGCCATCGCCGGCCCCGACGAGGCGGTGAAGATCGCCCAGAAGATCGGCTACCCGGTAATGATCAAGGCCTCCGCCGGCGGCGGCGGCAAGGGCCTGCGCGTCGCCTACAACGACGCAGAGGCGCACGAGGGCTTCTCGTCCTGCGTGAACGAAGCGAAGAACTCCTTCGGCGACGACCGCGTTTTCATCGAGAAGTACGTGCTCGAACCGCGCCACATCGAGATCCAGGTGCTCGGCGACTCGCACGGCAACTATGTCTATCTGAACGAGCGCGACTGCTCGATCCAGCGCCGCCACCAGAAGGTCATCGAAGAGGCACCGAGCCCCTTCGTCGATCCCGAGATGCGCAAGGCGATGGGCGAGCAGGCCGTGGCACTGGCCCGTGCGGTGAACTACGAATCGGCCGGCACGGTCGAGTTCGTCGTCTCCGGCGCGACCAAGGAGTTCTACTTCCTGGAAATGAACACCCGCCTGCAGGTCGAGCACCCGGTCACCGAACTGATCACCGGGCTGGACCTCGTCGAGCAGATGATCCGCGTCGCCTACGGCGAGAAGCTGCCGCTGACGCAGGCCGATGTGAAGATCAACGGCTGGGCGATG
>JANJTW010000253.1 GCA_024710925.1 Rhodocyclaceae bacterium
CGTTCTCTCCTCGTTGCCGCCCTCGTCGCCCTGGCCGTTAGCGCCTGTGGCAAGGAAGAAGCCAAGCCTGCCGCCGCTCCGGCTCCGGCCCCCGCTCCGGCTGCTGCTCCGGCCGCTCCGGCTGCCGCTCCTGCCGCTGCCCCGGCCGACGCCGCTGCTCCGGCTGCTGCTCCTGCCGCTGCCCCGGCCGACGCTGCCGCTCCGGCTGCCGCCCCGGCTGCTGCTCCCGCCGCCGCCCCGGCTGCCGAAGAGAAGAAGTAATCGGGCTCACAGCCCCACCAAAAAAGCCGGTCGCAAGACCGGCTTTTTTTGTTTGTGCGGTCACTATTCAACCGATCTGCCGCCAGTCGAAACCTGCCTCCTGTCCTGCCACCGCCACCCAGTCCGCCGCGCACGACAGCGCCCCGGCCAAGGCGGCGACGGCGAGCTCGGGGCGGTTGTTCTGCTCGGACAGATGGGCAGCAACCACATGCTGCAGCCGGCCCGCATCGATTTGCCGCAACAGGGATGCCGCCGCGGCATTGTCGAGGTGGCCGAGCCTGCCGGCGATCCGGCGCTTGAGCGATGCCGGATAGGACGATGCGGCAAGCAACGCGGGGTCGTGGTTGCACTCGAGCACCAGTGCATCGCAGCCATCGAGCATCGCCACCAGATGCGGCGTCAGGCTGCCGGCATCGGTCAATACGCCGAGGCGATGCGCGCCGTCGGAAAAGACGTACTGGACCGGCTCGCGGGCATCGTGGGGAACCGGATAGGGAAGAATCTGCAGATCGCCCAGGGCATAGGCGGAATGTCCGTCGATGACCGACAGCGGCGGCACTTCGCCGCGTACGGCAAGCGCCGACAGCGTACCGTGCGTCAACCAGACGGGAATCGCATAACGCCGGGCGAGAGCGAAAACGCCGCCGACGTGATCGCCATGCTCGTGCGTGACGAGGATGGCGGACAAGGTTTCCGGCTGCACGCCCAGGCGCGCCAGCCGGGAAATCGCCTCACGCACACCGAAACCGCAGTCGAGGAGCACACGCGTGCCCCCCGCCTCGACCAGCAAGGCATTACCCCGGCTACCGCTGCCGAGGGATGCGAAGCGGATCACTTCAGCTGTTCGTGCAGCAGCCCGAGAATCTTCCGCGCCGTTTCCGAATTGTCGGCCCCGCCCTCGCGCGACAGGACGCGCACCGTCGACTTGTCGGAACTGTCGGCGACGTGGATGCGGTACTGCGTCTTGGACAGGATCGCCGCCTCGCTGCTCTTGAAGGGATTGAGGCGCGCCAGCCAGCCTTCCTCATCCTTCTTCGAGGTCGAATCGGCCTCCGGATCGACATAGCGGACGAAATAGAGCCCCTTCGAACGGTCGCGATCCTCGACGGTGAAGCCAACGCGGTCGAGCGCCAGGCCGACGCGCCGCCAGGCCCGGTCGAAACGCTCCTGCACCTCAAGGGCGCCGGCGCCGTCGCCGGCCCGCACGATTTTCGCGCGCTCGACGGGGCGCTCCTGCGCAGCAGCCGCCACCGCCGCCGTCGCCCGCTTTTCCTCGGCGCCGAAGCGCATCATCAGGCGACGAAGCATTTCCGCCTCGAGCTCGGGATCGGCCGGGCGCGGCTGCCACTTGGTCTGGTCCTTGCCTTCCGAAACGAAAATCTCGTACATGCCGCGATGGCTGATGAAGATGTCCGTCGTTCCCGGCTCGGCACCCGGTTCGAGACGCGTGCGGAACTTGTCACGTTCGGCGGTCGAATACAGCGAGTCGATCACCTTGCCGAGGAAATTCCGAATGAAGTCCTGCGGAATCTTCGCCCGGTTTTCCGCCCAGTCGGTTTCCATCACCCCGGCCTCGGGAAGCTCGAGCTTGACCAGAAAGCCGGTTTCCTGCCAGAACTCCTTGACCACATCCCAATGCTTGTCCGGCGAGCCGGTAACGACCAGCCAGCGCTGGTTGCCGGAGCGCTCGATGCGAACCTTGTCCACCTGCGGCAGGACCTCGCTGCCCTTGCCGGCCGCCCGCCCGTCCGTGGCACGTTCGTTGGCATAGGCGGAAAAGGTCGCCCGCCCCTTGCCGCCGACGTCCGGCACGGCGAAGCGATCGTCGCGGGCAGGGGCAATCAGGTCGGGCGGCGTTTCCAGCGTCGGCGCCTTGGCTGCCGACTTGTACTCGACCTTTTTCGTTTCCAGCCCGATGGAACCGCAGGCAGTCAGCGCGAACAGCGCGGACAGAACGGCAAGACGCGACACGGCGATGCTCATGGACAGCAAACCTCGCTCAGGCCAGCGCGCCGGCTTGGCGCATGGCGGCGCGAACGCGCTCGTGGCAGTCGGCCGACAGCGGCGTCAGCGGCAGGCGGATGCCGCCGCGGATCAGCCCCTGCTGCTGGCAGGCCCACTTCACCGGAATCGGGTTGGCCTCGCAGAAGAGATGGCGGTGCAGGCCAAGCAGGCGGGCGTTGATCTCGCGCGCCGTTTTCGCATCGGCGGCGAGCGCGGCGACGCACATCTCGTGCATCAGGCGCGGCGCGACGTTGGCGGTGACCGAAATGGTGCCGTGCGCGCCGAGCAGGATCAGCGCGCAGGCCGAGGCGTCGTCGCCGCTGTAGATGGCGAAGTCCTTCGGCGCGCGCACGATCAGGTCGGTGCCGCGCTCGATGTTGCCGGTGGCGTCCTTGATGCCGACGACGTTGGGAATCTGGGCGAGGCGCAGCGCCGTGTCGTTGCTCATGTCGGCGACGGTCCGGCCGGGCACGTTGTAGAGGATCACCGGCAGCTCGACCGCCTCGGCGATCGCGCGGAAGTGCTGGTACAGCCCTTCCTGCGTCGGCTTGTTGTAGTACGGCACGACCGACAGGCTGGCGGCGGCGCCGACCTGCTGCGCATAGCGGGTCAGCTCGATCGCCTCGGCGGTCGAGTTGGCGCCGGTGCCGGCGATCACCGGGACACGGCCGGCGGCGCGCGCCACCGTGAAGCGGATCAATTCGCCGTGCTCGTCGACGTCGACGGTCGGCGACTCGCCGGTGGTGCCGACGATGACGATGCCGTCGGTGCCTTCCTTGACGTGGTGATCGACCAGCTTCCCGAGGCTGTCGTAATCAAGACTGCCATCCTCGTGCATGGGGGTGACGATGGCGACGATCGATCCGGTAATCATGTTCATTGGCTGCGCTGGAAAAATAAACCAAGGGATTCTAACCGAAGGCCGGCCCGCTGGGTATCGCCCGGAGACCCAGCGGCGGCGCGATCGTCAGACCGTCAGATGTCGGCGAGGACGCGCAGGTGGGCGGCGACGCTGCGCGCCAGCGCCGAAAGGACATAGCCGCCTTCGAGCATGGAAACGATGCGGTTCCCGGCATGGCGAGCGGCGACGTCCTTCATTTGCTGCGTTGCCCAGGCGTAGTCCTTCTCGAACAGCTTCATGCTGCCCATGTCGTCCTCGTAGTGGGCATCGAAGCCGGCCGAGATGAACAGCATCTCGGGCTTGAATTCGTCGAGGCGCGGCAGCCAGCAATCGGCCACGGCAGCGCGGAATTCGTCGCCGCCGGAGCCGGCGGGCAGCGGCACGTTGCACATGTTCGGCGCCGGATTTTCGGTGCCGCTGTAGGGGTAGAACGGATGCTGGAAGATGCTGCACATCAACACCTTCTCGTTGCCCTTGAAGATGTCTTCGGTGCCGTTGCCGTGATGCACGTCGAAATCGATGATGGCGATGCGCTGCAGCCCGTGCGCCTCCAGCGCGTGAGCGGCGGCGACGGCGATGTTGTTGAAGAAGCAGAAGCCCATCGCGTTGGCGCGCTCGGCGTGATGGCCGGGCGGACGGATGGCACAGAAGGCGTTCCGAACTTCACCGTCCATCACCAGGTCCACCCCGAGGCAGCCGGCACCGGCGGAACGCAGGGCCGCCGACCAGGTATGCGGGCACATCGCCGTATCCGGATCGAGGTGGGCGATGCCGGATTCCGGGGAGGCCCGCTTGATGCGCTCGAGGTGCGCCGCCGGATGCACGCGCAGCAGCTGGTCGAAGGTGGCCAGCGGCGCATCGTGATAGTCGAAATAGGCGTCGATCCCCTGCGCGATGAGGTGATCGCTGATGGCGGTCAGACGGGCGGGGGACTCCGGATGATAGGAGCCCATGTCGTGCAGTTGGCAATCCCGGTGGGTAATGAATGCGGTCGCGGTCACTTGGCCTGTCCCTGCGCTTATCGTTGCGCTTTACTGTGCATGTGCTGGCAATCCCGTCGGCAGCCGGCCGCTATAATCGGCGGCGAACATTAACGGTTCCTGTTATTTGTTTGTTTTATCCATTATCAACCCATTCCACGGGGCACCACAAGCCATGAACGACCGCCGACGCGCCCTCTCCGACACCATCGCCGCCGCCGGCAAGATCATCCTCGGCAAGGAACGGCAGATCCGGCTGGCGCTGGCCTGCCTGCTCGCCCGCGGCCACCTGCTGATCGAGGACCTGCCCGGCGTCGGCAAGACGACGCTGGCGCACACGCTGGCGCAGCTGCTCGGACTCGACTTCGCGCGCATCCAGTTCACCAGCGACCTGCTGCCGGCGGACATCGTTGGCGTCTCGATCTACGACCGCGAGCGCGCCGCCTTCCGCTTCCTGCCCGGGCCGGTATTCGCGCAGGTGGTGCTTGCCGACGAGATCAACCGGGCGACGCCGAAAACGCAGAGCGCGCTGCTGGAAGCGATGGAGGAACGCCAGGTGACGGCGGAAGGCGAAACCCGGCGGCTGCCGGAACCGTTTTTCGTCATCGCCACGCAGAACCCCTCGCACCAGATCGGCACCTTCGCCCTGCCCGAGTCGCAACTCGACCGCTTCCTGATGCGCATCGAGCTCGGCTACCCCGATCGCGACGCCGAACGCGCGCTGCTCGCCGGCGGCAATACCCGCGAACGGCTCGAAACGCTGCCGGCGACATTCGCGCCGACCGACCTGCAGCCATTGCAGCAGGCGGTAGCCGGAGTGCACGTCGCGCCGGCCCTCATCGACTACGTACAGGCGCTCGTCGACGGCACGCGCCAGGACCCGGCCTTCGTTCACGGACTGTCGCCGCGGGCGGCACTGGCGCTGCTTGCCGCCGCCCGCGCCTGGGCCTTCATCGACGGCCGCGACCTGGTCCTGCCCGAGGACGTACAGGCCGTCCTGCCTTCGGTCGCCGCCCACCGCCTGAGTCGCCTGCAGGGCAACGGCCACGCCAGCGCCGACGACATCGCGGCGATCGTCCGCCGCACGCCGCTGCCGTGATGGACGCCGCCGCGCACCTCCGCCGCTGGCTGTTCCGCCTCGGCCGCGAGGAAAGGCTGCCCATCGTCCTCACCCAGCGGCGCGTCTTCATCCTGCCGACCGCCGGCGGTCTGGCCTACGCCGGCGTGCTGTGCCTGATGCTGATCGGCGCCATCAACTACAACCTCAGCCTCGGCCACGCCCTCGT
>JANJTW010000047.1 GCA_024710925.1 Rhodocyclaceae bacterium
GGACAGGTCCACCGCGCGTCCGCCGTAGGTCAGCTGCAGCGTGCCCGTGGCCTTGAGCGCCGCGTCGCGCACGAGCTCCTCGGTGAAGTCCATGAGGTCGCGGTAGTTCCAGTAGGCCGCGTAGAACTCCATCATCGTGAATTCGGGGTTGTGGCGCGGGCTCAGGCCTTCGTTGCGGAAGTTGCGGTTGACCTCGAAGACCTTCTCGAAGCCGCCGACGACCAGGCGCTTCAGGTACAACTCCGGCGCGATGCGCAGGAACAGCTCCATGTCGAGCGCGTTGTGGTGCGTGACGAAGGGCTTGGCCGAGGCGCCGCCGGGAATCGGGTGCATCATCGGCGTCTCGACTTCGAGGAAGCCGTGGTTGACCATGTAGTTGCGGATCGACTGCACCATGCGGCTGCGTGCGACGAAAGTGAAGCGCGACTGCTCGTTGGTCATCAGGTCGAGGTAGCGCTGGCGGTATTTCTGCTCGGTGTCGGTGAGGCCGTGGAACTTCTCCGGCAGCGGGCGCAGCGACTTGGTGAGCAGGCGGATCTCGCTGGCCTTGATGGTCAGTTCGCCGGTCTTCGTCTTCATCATCGTGCCGACGACGCCGAGGATGTCGCCCAAGTCCCAGTGCTTGAAGTCGGCGTAGGCGTCCTCGCCGACCGCGTCGCGGGCGACGTAGAGCTGGATGCGGCCGGACATGTCCTGGATCGTCGCGAAGCTGGCCTTGCCCATCACGCGTTTGAGCATCATGCGGCCGGCAACCTTGACCTCGATCGGGTTGGCTTCCAGTTCCTCGCCGTCCTTCTCCGAGTACAGCTCGTCGAGGCGACCGGCGAGGTTCTCGCGCGAGAAGTCGTTGGGGAAGGCGCGGCCGCTCTTGCGCCATTCGGCGAGCTTGGCGCGGCGCTCGGCGATCAGCTGGTTGTCATCCTGCGCCGGCACGTTGGCTCCGGCTTGCGTGTTCTGGGTCTGGTCGGACATGTCGTGTCTCGCTGTCGGTGATCGGCAAGGGGCGCGCGGGCGGCGCGGTCAGTGGCTGTGCGAAGTGTGCGTCTTCACCGGCGCGTCGGCCGGCGGCAGCTTCGCCGGATCCTTTTCCGGATTCTGTGCGTCGCGTATCGCGCGTTCCATCAGGAAGGCGTTGCGTTCCTTGGCCGGCAGCTTGCCGACCCAGCGCGAGAAGGCCATGCGGTGGTCGCCCGGGGTGTCGAGCCGCGGCGGCAGGAAGAAGAAGCCGGTGATCGACTGGTCGGCCGGATCGTAGAGCAGGTAGAAGCGCTCGTCCTCGCAACTGGTGTCCGGGTTGCAGGCGGACGTCAGGATCAGCTTCTTGCCGCCGACGTCCACCGCTTCCGCAGGGAAGCCGACGGAGAGGCGCTTCGTCCACTCCGGCAGATCCTGTCCCTTGATCGTCGCGTGGTAGGCCTGGGCGAAGGCCTTCTCCTGCTTCAGCAGCTTCGACGGCGTCTGGCCGACGAAGCCATCGAAGCCGGCGGCAGCCGCGGTGGCGGCCAGCGTGGCGAAGGCGAGGGCGGTGATGAGGCGGCGGGTTTTCATTGTTCAAACTCCCTGTTTCAGACTGGCCTGGATGAAATCGTCGAGGTCGCCGTCAAGTACGGCCTGGGTGTTGCCGACCTCGTAGTTGGTGCGCAGGTCCTTGATCCGCGACTGATCGAGCACGTAGCTGCGGATCTGGTGGCCCCAGCCGATGTCGGACTTGGCGTCCTCCAGCTTCTGCTGCTCGGCCTGCTGCTTCCTGAGCTCGAACTCGTAGAGGCGGGCGCGCAGCATCTTCCACGCTTCGTCGCGGTTGCGGTGCTGCGAGCGGTCGTTCTGGCACTGCACGACGATGCCGGTCGGGGTGTGCGTCAGGCGCACCGCCGAGTCGGTCTTGTTGATGTGCTGGCCGCCGGCGCCGGAGGCGCGGTAGGTGTCGGTGCGCACGTCGGCCGGGTTGATGTCGATCTCGATCGAGTCGTCGACTTCCGGGTAGATGAAGACGCTTGTGAACGAGGTGTGGCGGAGCGCGTTCGAGTCGAACGGGCTCTTGCGCACGAGGCGGTGGATGCCGGTCTCGGTGCGCAGGTAGCCGTAGGCGTAGTCGCCGGCGACGCGCACCGTCGCGCTCTTGATGCCGGCGACGTCGCCTTCCGATTCTTCCAGCACTTCCGCCGAGAAGCCCTTGCGCTCGCAGTAGCGCAGGTACATGCGCAGCAGCATCGACGCCCAGTCCTGCGCCTCGGTGCCGCCGGCGCCGGCCTGGATTTCCAGGAAGCAGGGGTTGGGGTCCTGCGGGTTGTTGAACATGCGG
Organism: Rhodocyclaceae bacterium; assembly: GCA_024710925.1. Classification (GTDB taxonomy): domain Bacteria; phylum Pseudomonadota; class Gammaproteobacteria; order Burkholderiales; family Rhodocyclaceae; genus Proximibacter. The sequence goes on from JANJTW010000047.1 coordinate 2,303, forward strand.
CGGAATTCGAGCGCGGCGACCTTCTCCTCGATCTCGGCGGCGTCGGCCTCGACCGCGTGCAGCGTATCGTCGTCGCCTTCTTCCTTACCCATGTCGAACAGTTCGCGGCAGTCGGCGAGGCCGGCGTCGACCTCTTCGAGCACCAGCACGATGTCTTCCAGCGACTTCTTCTCGCGCCCGAGTTCCTGGGCGCGCTTGGCGTCGTCCCAGATCTTCGGGTCTTCCATCTCCTGGTTGAGGAGGGTCAGGCGTTCACGCTTGTGATCGTAGTCAAAGATACCTCCGGAGCTCGCCACTGCGCTGGGCAATGTCGGCGAGCCGGTTGGCGATCGAATTGAGCTGTTCTGCTTCCATTTTTCGGGAATTCCTCGCTATCGCTGATCGGTTTCCGCAGCCGGCGCCAAGGCCGCGCGGGAAACCGTGAATTATACCGTGCTCCGCCGGCGGCCGGCGGTCCGCCGCAGCCGGCCGGCGCACCGTCGTGCGACGGCTCGTGCGGCATGGCTTGGTGCATTGCAGCATCGTCCGCACCGACTTGGTGCCGGCGTCGGCAGCGCCGCCGTCACCGACGGTTCCGGAAAAAATCCTTCTGCGGCAATCTCTTGGGCGCCTGTCGCCGGACTTCGTGCGGGGCTGGCAAGGTCCTTGCGATGGACTCCGCCAAGACCGGCCACCGCCGGGAGAAACCAAAAAAGACATGCCGACCCCGACAGAACCGAAGAAGGCGCCGCCGCTGCCGGCGCCACGCTGCCCGTCCGCCACCGGCCGCGCCATCCTCGCCGGCGCCGCGGCGCTCGCCGCCGGCAGCTTCCTCACCCTGGTCGCCAGCCGGCCGGACGCCGCCGCCGGGTGGGCCATGGCCGCCTTCTTCCTCGCGCTGGCGCTGTGGGCCGGTGCTTCGCTGCTGGCCGGGCTGGGCCGCTGGAACGCCGCCGTGCTCGACTTTTCGTCGCGCCTCGAAGCGGGTGACCTGACCGCGCGCATCGACGCCGGCCGCCTCGGGCCGTACGCGCCGCTCGCCGAGCGGCTGAACGGTGCCGTCCGCGCGCTGACCCGCGTCTTCGTCGCCGTCGCCCGTTCGGCGCACGAACTCTCCAGCGTCGCCCACGAGACGACGGCCAACGCCGCCGGCGGCGATGCCGGCGTGCGCACGCAACGGGACGTGACGCTGACTTCGGCGGCGACCGTCGAGCAGCTCTCGGTGAGCGTCGCCGCCACCAGCGAGCATGCGGCGACGGCGGCCGGCACGGCGGTCGAGACGAGCGCGGCGGCGGCCGATGCGGCGCGGCGCATGGCGCTGCTGTCGGCAACGCTGGCCGGACTGATCGACGCCGTCGCCGACACCGCCGGCCGCGCCGAGCGCCTCGGCGCCCAGTCCGGCGAGATCGGCGCGATCGTGGCGATGATCTCCGAGGTCGCCGAGCAGACCAACCTGCTGGCGCTGAACGCGGCCATCGAGGCGGCGCGCGCCGGCGAGCAGGGGCGGGGCTTCGCCGTCGTCGCCGACGAGGTGCGGAAGCTCGCCGAGCGCACGCGGCAGGCGACGCGCGAGATCGACGGGCGGATCGGCGGCATCCGCGGCGAGATCGCGGTGATGGTCGAGGCCATGCGGCGCACCAGCGAGCGCGCCGGCGCCAGCGGCTGCGAGGCGCAGGCGGCCGAGGCCGACATCGCCCGCGTCGCCGGCAACACCGGCCGCACGCGCGACCTCGTCGGCGACATCGCCGCCGCCTGCGCCGAGCAGAGCGCCGCCAGCCAGAGCGTGGCGCGCAGCATCGAGCAGGTGGCGCAGCTGGCCGACCGCAACGAGGCGCTGGTGCGCGAGAACAGCGAACTGTCGCGCTACCTCGACCAGCTCGCCGGCCAGCTGGCGGCGACGCTTCAGGATTATCGCTACGAGTGACCGGGATGACTGCAATGGACTGGACTTACTTGCTCGTTCCCGCCGCCTCGCTGCCGGCCGCGGTCTGGCTGGCGCGCCGCCGGGACGGCGGCCGCCCGGTGCCGCCGGAGGCCCTGCCGACCTGCGCCGCGCTGCTGCGCCTGCTGGCCCGGCTGCAGCAGCACCGCGGGCTGGCCAGCGGCTGGCTGGCCGGCGACCGCAGCTTCG
>JANJTW010000115.1 GCA_024710925.1 Rhodocyclaceae bacterium
AAGAAGCTTGAGGCGAAGCGGCAGCAAACCCGCACGCACGTAAGTCGGGGTCTTCATCGGAAATCCAGCCTTATCGAGATATTTGACGATGCCGGGCTGGCTGGACTGTGCGTGGCTGGCTGGGCGAAGTGAGAATTATAACAAAATATACACGAATGCGAATTATTCGCAATTCTGCCAGTTTGCCAAGTTTGGGAATTCGAGCAGATGCCTGTCGCTACTTAGCGCGAACATTGGGTCGAAGGCGTTCGAGCGGCATGATGGCCTGTGAGGTTCACCCGGACCTCCAGCAAAGAGTATCGACGCTGATCCCGTCAGCGTAAAAATCACCATGGCAACCAGCCGCAGCCCTCACCAGGCGTGGAGCCTACGCAACCACTTTCTGGACGTGCCGCTGGCGACACGCCCAGAAAGGGAGCGGCGATGATGCTCGATCGCAATTAGAAGCGAAAGCGTGCACTCAACTCGACGGAGCGCGGCGCACCGGGCATATTGAGGTTGTTACTGGCACCGTGACCCGAGATGAAGTAATGCTTGTCGGCTATATTTTTGACGTTGAGCGCAACATCGTACGCCTTCGCTTGGTAAATCAACGCGGCATCCGCAGTCACGTAGCCATCAAGGGTGACTAGGTTATCTGGCGCGGCGTATCGGTCGTCAGCATAGTTTAGGCCTCCGCCAAGCTTGAAGCCGTGGCCCAGATTTTTCATCAGCCAAAGGTTTGCGCTATGCATCGGCGTCAGAGCGGCGTGCTTGCCGTTGATCGCCACACCGTTAGAAACACCGATCGACTTGGTGATGATGGCGTCGAGGTATGCGTAACCAGCGGAGAGCTGCCAGCCCGGAGCCACCTCACCGGCCAGCGTCAGTTCGATACCGCGTGTACGCTGCTCCCCGACCGGAACAATCGCCTTCGTTACCGGGTCGGTGGTTTTGATGTCGGTTCGCTCCAACTCGAACACCGCCGCCGTCGCCACAGCCCTGCCGTCAAACAGGTCGAATTTGACACCGGCTTCGATGTTGCTGGTTTCCTCCGGAGCCATCTGCGACTGCGCGCCGGTGAAGGCCAACACCTCACCAGAAGGCTGGAACGAACGGCTGTAAGACACGTAGTAGGATTGCCAGCCATTAGGCTGGAAAACGATGCCTGCGCGGGGGCTCCACTCGCGATCCGTACGCTCTCGGTCTGTGGCGTTCGACATCCGTTCATTGACCGATTGCTTGAAGGTATCGTGGCGGATGCCGAGCAATGCTTTCCACTTCGGCGTAAAGGTAATCAGGTCCTGCATATAAATACTCTGCACATCGAGCGAGGTTCGATTATTGATCGCCAGAACCTTGTTGCCGAAAGCCGACAGCGCAGGCTGTACCGGGTTGAGCACCGAGGTCGTCGGCTTGACGCTCCAGTTGTATGACTGCAGGTCCTTGTCCTGCTTGCCGATCTCGATGCCGTACAGCAGCTGATGGCCGACGCTGCCGGTAGCAAGGCGCTGTGTCAGTTCGAGCTGGTTGAACCAGCCCTGGTCGTCGCGATCAACCGCGCCGTGGAATAGAGAGACCACTCCAGTAGTGTCGTTCACGGCCTGACCGAAGGTGTTCTGACGGTCAAGACGGTAGCGATAGGTACCAAAGTGATTGCTGAGCGACAGGCTCTCGTTGATGCGATGGTTGAGACGGATGCGACCCGATGTAACGTCGGCTTCCGAGTAATCATCGTGGTCTGCGTTGTTCGTGCCGTAGTAGGTCTTGCGCGATACGTTCGCTGGTTTTCCGCGGTAGGCGGGGATGCCCATGTCAGTAATACGGCGATCGTTCAGTTGCTCGGCCTGGACGAGTAGGCGGGTATCCGGTGAGAGCTTGAACAACAGGGAGGGGGCGATGGTGTTGCGTTTCAGCCCCCCTTGATCGCGGAAGCTGTCAGCGTCCTCGACTGCGCCAACAAGGCGAAATTGGGCAACGTCACCAAGCGTGTCTCCGACATCCACCGCCAAACGCTTTTGTCCAAATGAGCCAACGGTTATCTCGGCTTCGCGAATCGGCGTCGCCGAAGGCTTCTTGGTAATACGGTTGATGATGCCGCCGGACGAACCGCGGCCATAAAGTACCGCCGCCGGTCCCTTGACCACCTCGACTCGCTCGATATTCGCAAGGTCACGGAAGTACAAAGCATCGTCGCGCAGGCCATCGATGAACAGGTCCCCGATCGCGTCAAAGCCACGGATATAGAACTGATCGCGCTGCCCGTCGCCGATGTGATAGGAAACGCCGGGTACGTTCCGCAACGTGTCTTGCAACGAATGAGCCGCCTGATCTTCGATCAGCTTGTCGGTGACCACATTCACCGTCTGCGGGATATCTTTGAGCGGGGCTTGGATCTTGGTGGCGCTGCTTGCTGTAACAGCCTGATACACCTCCAACTCTTTCGTTGCCTGCACTTCAACCGGGGCAAGCATGCGATCAGCCTGCTGGGCTGAAACTGCACCCGGCAAAATTGCAGCAATTGAGGAAACAATGAGTTTGAAGGACGGTTTTTTCTGGCGCATTTCAGTTCCGGTATCAATTTCAGTGTCGATGCCGGGATGCGGACGCACCGTCCCGGCGCATGGGATGGGACGTCCTCATTGAAGTTGGCGCGAGAAGTGCACCGAAGAGCCATCCATCCTGATCGTTTCGCCACATCGCAGGGCGATTGGCGAAATGTGGTGCAAGGACGCACCTTGGCTGGCTGGCGGAACGAAATGCTGGCTAGCTATTACAACCGCGAATTATTCCTGTTCGCGATTACCCGGTCAAGGGAAACATGCCGGAATACATGCATTTTAAATGCGCAAATTGAATCACCCTGAACTGTCTTAAGCGGCGTTAAACGCCAGCAAAGACCGAGGCATTTCCCACAAATGGTCTCGTTTGAAGACGAATTACATCTTGATACTTGGGGACGAAACCTGCTGCCAGATCGGCTATCCGAATCCACGTTCTCAAATAACCTTGTCTGCTCTCAAATAGCGGTGTTCGCTCTCATTTATCGTTAGAAGTCACAGACGCCGGCGTTATGCGCCTGCTGATCCGCCCAATAACTCGATCGCACCATCGGGCCGCAGGCGGCGCCGGTGAACCCCATCTTTTTCGCTTCCGCCTCGTACATCTTGAACACGTCCGGATGCACGTAGCGCGATACCGGCAGGTGGTGGCCGGAGGGGGCGAGGTACTGGCCGATGGTCAGCATCTCGACGCCGTGCGCCCTGAGGTCGCGCATGACTTCGAGGATCTCCTCGTCGGTCTCGCCCAAGCCGACCATCAGGCCGGACTTGGTCGGCACGTTCGGGTACTTCGCCTTGAACGCCTGCATGAACTCCAGCGAGTGCCGGTAGTCGGCCCCCGGGCGCGCCTGCTTGTACAGGCGCGGCACGGTTTCCATGTTGTGGTTGAGGACGTCCGGCAGCGACTGGCCGAGGACGTCGATGGCGATCTCGTGGCGGCCGCGGAAGTCGGGGACCAGCGTTTCGATGGTGGTCGTCGGCGACTGCGCGCGCACCGCGGCGATGACGTCGACGAAGTGCTGGGCGCCGCCGTCGCGCAGGTCATCGCGGTCGACGCTGGTGATGACGACGTAGCGCAGCTTCAGGTTGGCCACCGACTCGGCGAGGTGCGCCGGCTCGTTCGGGTCCGGCGGCAGCGGTTTGCCATGACCGACGTCGCAGAACGGGCAGCGGCGCGTGCAGATGTCGCCGAGGATCATGAAGGTGGCAGTGCCGCGGCCGAAGCATTCGCCGATGTTCGGGCAGGCCGCTTCCTCGCAGACGGTGTGCAGCTTCTGCTCGCGCAGCATGGCCTTGATCTCGCCGAAGCGGCCGGAGCTGTTGCCGGCCTTGACGCGGATCCACTCCGGCTTCTTCTGCGGCACGTGCGGCACGATCTTGATCGGGATGCGGGCCGTCTTCAGTTCGCCCTTCTGCTTCACGCCGCGTTCGCTCATTCCTTCTGCTCCAGTTGTGCGATGAGATGCCTCGCCAGCGCCTCCGCCGCTTGTGGCGGCGTCAGCGGAATGCCGAGGTCCTTCGTCTGTGTGACCGCCATGCCGGCATAGCCACAGGGGTTGATCGCCGAGAACGGCGACAGGTCCATGTCCACGTTCAGGCTGACGCCATGGTAGCAGCAGCCGTTCCTGACCCTTAATCCGAGCGCGGCGACTTTCGCCTCGCCGACATAGACGCCGGGGGCGCCGTCGCGTCGTTCGGCGATCGCGCCGTGCTCGCCGAGGCAGTCGATGACCGCCTGCTCGATGCGGCTGACCAGCTCGCGCACCTTGATCTTGCGGCGCGGCAGGTCGAGCAGCAGGTAGATCACCGCCTGGCCGGGGCCGTGGTAGGTGATCTGGCCGCCGCGGTCGATCTTCACCAGCGGGATGCCGGTGTCGACCAGCAGGTGCTCCGGCTTGCCGGCCTGGCCGAGCGTGAACACCGGCGGATGTTCGACGACCCACAGTTCGTCCGGCGTCTCGGCCGTACGCGCGGCGGTGAAGTCGATCATCGCCCGCCAGGTCGGTTCGTAGTCGGCGCGGCCGAGTTGGCGGACAATCATCGCCTTACAGCACCACCTTGACCAGCGGGTGCGCGGTCAGTTCCATGTACAGCGCGTCGAGTTGCGGCTTGGAGGTGGCAGTGACGGTGCAGGTCAGGCTGACGTACTTGCCGCCGGAGCTGGCGCGCATCTCCATCGTCGCCCCGTCGAAGCCCGGGTCATGCTTCAGGACGACGGCGAGCACGGCCTGCGCCAGATCGTTGCTGGCCAGCCCCATGATCTTGATCGGGAAGTCGCAGGGGAATTCGAGCAGGGTCGTCTTCTCTTCAGCCACGGCGCATCACCTCGTCCTTGAACTGCTGATACCAGTCATGCATCCGCCGCGCCAGCGGGCCGGGCACGCCGGCGCCGACGGGTTTGCCGTCGAGCGCGGTGATCGCCAGCACCTCCTTGGTCGACGAGGTCATCCACACCTCGTCGGCGCTGCGCAGTTCCTCCTCGGGAATCTCGCGCACGACGCTCGGGACGCCATGCTGCGCCGCCAGTTCGAGGACCACGTCGTAGGTGACGCCGGGCAGCATGCGGTGGTCCTTCGGCGGCGCCAGCAGCGTGCCATCCTTGACGACGAAGATGTTCGACGCGGCGCCCTCGATCATGAAGCCGTCGCGCAGCAGGATGGTCTCGGCGCAGCCCTGGTCGACGGCGTGCTGGCGGGCGAGCACGTTGGCCAGCAGCGCGACGACCTTGAGGTCGCAGCGCAGCCAGCGGTTGTCGAGCGCGGTGACGGCGGCGACGCCGCTGGCGCGCACGCTGTCGGGCGTCGTCGTCAGCGGCGCGGTGAAAATGAACACCGTCGGTGGCACGCCCTGCGGAAAGGCGTGGTCGCGCTTGGCGTCGGCGCCGCGCGTCACCTGCAGGTACACCGACTGGTCGGCGAACGGCGCGGCGGCGACGATGCGCGCGATGCGCGCGCTCCACTCGGCCGGCGTCAGCGGGTTGGCCAGACGGATGCCGTCCAGCGTCTGCTGCAGGCGGGCGAGGTGCTCGCCGATGCGGAACGGGCGGCGCGAATAGACCGGGATCACCTCGTAGGCGCCGTCGCCGAACAGGAAGCCGCGGTCGAGCGGCGAGATGCGCGCCTCGGCCAGCGGCAGGTAGTCGCCGTTGAGGTAGCAGGTGGTCGAATTCATGCCCATGCCGTTTCCGCCGCGTGTCCGGTCAGTTGAACAGGAGGCGCACCGAGTCGATCGCGCGGCCGAAGACGCCGGCCTGCGGCACGCTCTCCAGCGCGACCACCGGGTAGTCGCCGAAAGGCTTGCCGTCGACGCTGACCTTCATCGTGCCGACGGTCTGGCCGGCGGAAACCGGCGCGATCAGCGGCTGCTGCGAGACGAGGTCGGCCTGGATCTTCTGCGCGTAGCCCTTCGGCACGGCGAGGATGAAGTCGCCGGTGAAGCCGGCCTTGACCGTCGCCGCGCCGCCCTTCCACACCTTCAGGTTGGAAACGGCCTGGTCCTTCGAATAGAGCTGGACGGCATCGTAGAACTGGTAGCCGAAATTGAGCAGCTTCAGCGATTCCTGCGTGCGCACGGCATCGGAAGCAGTGCCGAGGACGACCGCCAGCAGGCGGCGCGGGCCGCGCTTCGCCGACGAGATCAGGCAGTAGCCGGCGGCCTCGGTATGGCCGGTCTTGACGCCGTCCACCGTCGGGTCGAGCCAGAGCAGGCGGTTGCGGTTCGGCTGCGTGATGTTGTTGTAGCGATATTCCTTGAGCGCGTAGTACTTGGCGTACTCCTCGGGGAAGTCGCGGATCAGCGCGCCGGCCAGCGTCGCCAGGTCGCGTGCCGTGGTGTAGTGCTCGGCGTCGGGCAGGCCGGTCGAGTTGCGGAAGCTGGAGGCGGTCATGCCGAGACGCTTCGCCTCGCGGTTCATCATCTGCGCGAAGTTCTCCTCGCTGCCGGCGATCGCCTCGGCCAGCGCGACGCAGGCGTCGTTGCCGGACTGCACGATCATGCCCTTGATCAGGTCCTCGACCGGGACCTGGTGGCCGACGCGGATGAACATCTTCGAGCCGCCGGTGCGCCAGGCCTTCTCCGACACCGGCACGCCCTGGTCGATCTTCAGCGTGCCCTGCTTGACCGCGGCGAAGGTCAGGTAGGCGGTCATCAGCTTGGTCAGCGAGGCCGGTTCGAGGCGCTCGTCCGGCGCCTGGCTGGCCAGCGTCTGGCCGGAACCGGATTCGATCAGCAACCAGGACTTGGCGGCCAGCGCCGGTGGCACCGGCAGTTGCTGGGCAAACACCAGCGAGGGCACGAGGGCAAACAGGAAAGCGATGATTTTCATGGGGAATTCTTGGCGGAGGTTCTGCAGGGGAGGGCCGATTATAGCAACCCCGCCGGCCGCCTTCGCCGGCGCTTACAGACTGTCACAAAGCGGCGCCGGCCGCGGGCGCGCGGCGGCGACTCATCGTGTCACGAAGGTCGGCTTGAAGCCATGCTCCTGGCGAATGCGCTCGGCGACGCGCTCGGCTTCGGCGCGCCCGGCGAAGGGGCCGAGGTGCAGGCGATGGATGCCGCCGGCGCTGTTGACGCGCAGTTCGCCCTCGGCCCAGTCGAGTTCGCGGGCCAGGCGCAGGCGCATCGTTTCGGCGTTGTCGGCGTTGGCGAAGGCGCCGAGCTGGAGCAGCACGCCGCCGGCCGGCAGCGCGCCGGCGGCGCCGTTGAGGCCGATCGCCGCCGCCGTCTGCACCGGTCGCTCCTCGGCGGCAAGCTTCTCGGCGATGCCGGCAATCTCGTCGGCGGGCGCCGGCCGGGCGTCCGTCGGCGCCACCTGGGCGTAGGCGACGCCGGTGGCAGCGGGCAGGATCGCTTCGACCTCGACCATCGCGCTGCCGGCGCGGACGTAGTCGAGCTTGTGCGCAGCGGCGTAGGAGAGGTCGATGATGCGGCCGGCGTGGAACGGTCCGCGGTCGATGACGCGGACGACGACCGAGCGCCCGTTGGCCAGGTTGGTGACCTTCGCGTACGACGGGATGGCCAGCGTCGGGTGGGCGGCGGTCATCGCGAACATGTCGTAGGGCTCGCCGATCGAGGTCTTCTGGCCGTGGAATTTCTTGCCGTACCAGCTGCCGATGCCGCGCGCCTTGTACGGCCGGAGGCCGGCGTGCGGCACGTACTCCTTGCCGAAGACGACGTAGGGGCGGTTGGCGAAGCGGTGCAGCGGCTCGGCACGCGGCACGGCGTCGGGCAGTTCGTCGAGGCCGTCGGGCAATTCGTCGGCCGGGCCGTCGTCCTTGTAGTAACCGCCACCGCGCGGCGGCGTCCGCTTCGCAGCCGGCTTCGCCGGGGCGCCCACCGTTTCGGCCGGCGGCTCGGCGACCGGTTTCGGCACGCTGCCGCAGGCGGCGAGCAGCAGCGCGGCGGCGAAGCCGACGGCGGGCAGGGCGAAGCGGTGCGTTGCGCGCCTCATTTCTTCACCAGCATGCGGTGCGTCTGGATGCTCATCAGGATGCCAAGGCCGATGCACAGCGTCACCAGCGCCGTGCCGCCGTAGCTCATGAAGGGCAAGGGCACGCCGACCACCGGCAGGATGCCGGAAACCATGCCCATGTTGATGAAGGCATAGGTGAACAGGCTGAGCGTGATCGAGCCGGCGAGCAGGCGGGCGAACAGCGTCGACGCGTTGAGCGCGATCATCATGCCGCGACCGATCAGCAGCACGTAGAGGAAGAGCAGCACG
>JANJTW010000155.1 GCA_024710925.1 Rhodocyclaceae bacterium
AGCTGGTGATGCTGACCCAGCGCATCGCCAAGAATGCCAGCGCGCTGCTGGTCGGTGATGCAATCGACCCCGAGGTCGCCTTTCTGCTCGGCAAGGACACCAACACCTTCCGCGATCTGCTGGGCGCCCTGACCAAGGGCAGCGACGTGTTGCGCATCGCCGCGACCGGGGACGCCGATACGCGCGAGAAGCTGGGAGAGCTGGAAACGGCCTTCAAGGACTATCAGGGCGCCGTCGGCGGCATTCTCGGCAGCATGCAGAAGCTGGTGCTGGCCAAGCAGGCTGGCGCGCGCATCTTCCGCGACAGCGAACAGCTGCTTGCCGCCACCGACAAGCTGGCCGAGGCCTATCAGGGCAGCGTGACCGAACGCGCCGCCTACGGCATTACCCTGACCATCCTGATCGGCCTGGCCCTGGCCATCCTGGCCATGATGGCCAAGGTTTACCTTGACGATACCCGGCGTCGTGCCGAGGAGGCCGAGCAGAGCCGGCTGGAGACCGAGTCGCTGAACCGCCAGAACCAGGACGCCATTCTGCGCCTGATGAACGAACTCGGCGACCTGGCCGACGGCGATCTCACGGTCAATGCCACGGTGTCGGAAGACATCACCGGCGCCATCGCCGACTCGATCAACTACACGATTGAAGAACTGCGCGTGCTGGTCGGCCGCATCAACGACGCCGCCGGCCGCGTCACGCAGGCGACCGAGATCGCCCAGCAGACTTCGGCCGAACTGCTCGCCGCCGCCGAGAAGCAGTCGCACGAAATTCAGGACGCCGGTCGCTCGGCGCTGGACATGGCGCGCTCGATGAACCAGGTGTCGACCAACGCCAACCAGTCGGCGCAGGTTGCGCGCCAGTCGCTGGCCGCCGCCGAGAAGGGCGCGCAGGCGGTGCAGGATTCGATCAAGGGCATGAACGAAATCCGCGAGCAGATCCAGGAAACGTCGAAGCGGATCAAGCGCCTCGGCGAATCGTCGCAGGAGATCGGCGAAATCGTCGAACTGATCTCGGACATTACCGAGCAGACCAACGTGCTGGCGCTGAACGCCGCCATCCAGGCGGCCTCCGCCGGCGACGCGGGCCGCGGCTTCACGGTCGTTGCCGAGGAAGTGCAGCGCCTCGCCGAACGCTCGGCGGAAGCGACCAAGCAGATCGCGGCGATCGTCAAGACGATTCAGACCGACACGCAGGACGCCGTTTCCGCGATGGAGCAATCGACGCAGGGCGTGGTCGAGGGCGCCAAGCTGTCCGACGCCGCCGGCCAGGCGCTGGCCGAAATCGGCGACGTGTCGCGCAGCCTCGCCGGCCTGATCGAAAACATTTCCGCCGACACGCACAAGCAGGCGCAGTCGGCGACCGGCGTCGCCAGCAAGATGCAGGACATCCTGCGCGTCACCGAACAGGCCACCGCCGGTACGCAGCGCACCGCCGAGGCGGTCGGCGAACTGGCCGGACTGGCCACGGAACTGAAGGGTTCGGTCGCCGGCTTCAAGGTCGCCTGAGCGACCGCCGCCGACCCGTAGAGGAGAGATAAGCCCGCATGAACGCCGCGACGGAATTCGACGTCGGCCCGCTGACCTGGGTGAAGAGCGAAATCGACTTGGCGCTGGAACGTGCCGGCGATGCGCTCAAGCAATTCACCGCCGGCGGCGATGCCACGCAGCTCAAGTTCGCCCGTACCCACCTGCACCAGGTGCGTGGCGCGCTGGCCATCGTCGGCCTCGACGGCGTCACGCAGTTCGTCGACAGCGTCGAAGGCCTGCTCGACGATCTCGAACAGCAGAAGGTCGTCGCCGACGCCGCCCGCATCGCGCTCGCGCAGCGCGCCCTCGATGCCGTCCGCCACTACCTCGACGATCTCGTCGATGGCGAACCGAACCAGCCGTTGCGGCTGCTGCCGACGTACGGCGAAGTGCAGACCGCGCGCGGCGAGAAGCGCGTTTCCGCCACCGACCTCTTCTTCCCCGACCTCTCGCTGCGACCGCCGCGCCGCACGCCGATGCAGCCGCTGTAGCGCGACGAGCTGCTGCAACTTCTGCGCACGCAGCGCAGCCGTTTCCAGCGCGGCCTGCTGGCCTGGCTGCGCAGTCCCGGCGAGCGTGCCGGCGTCGCCGAGATGCTCGATGCCACGCGCAAGATCGAGGCGACGCAGGAACTCGCCGCGGCGCGCACCTTCTGGTGGGCCGCCGCCGGCCTGCTCGCCGCCCGTGCCGAGGGCAGCCTGCCGGCCGAGGTCGACATCAAGCAGCTGTGCGCGCGCATCGACCTGCAGATCCGGCGACTGATCGAGGGCTCGAAGAACGTCGCCGAGCGCCTGCTGCGCGACACCCTCTACTACGTCGCCCGCACCGACAGCGACAACGAGCTGGTACGCCAGATCAAGGACACCTACCGGCTGCAGGCGCTGCTGCCGTCGCCGGCGCAGCCGGCCGCCGCGCCGCAGGAGGCGTCGCGCCGCCGGCTGCGCGAAACGATCGCCGCCACTGAAGAGGCCTGGAACAAGTTCTGCGCCGGCACCGCGCAGTCGCTGCCCGCTTTTCGCGACCATGCGGCGGCGATCCAGCAGGCCGTCGAGCAACTCGGCCACACCGACTACCGTCGCCTGGCGCAGGCCATCGCCAACGCCGCCAACTGGCTGGCGGAAAAGCCGTCGCGGCACAGCGAGGCGCTGGCCATGGAAATCGCCACGGCGATCCTGCTCGCGCAGAACGCGCAGGAAAACTTCAGCCGCCTCGGCGCCGATTTCGCCCACCAGGTCGACGTGATGGTCGCCCGTCTGCACGGCTTCCTCGCCGACAATCCGCCGGGCCCCGGTTCGGAAGTGCCGCTGCTCGACGAAATGTCGCGGCAGGCGCAGGAAAAGCTGCTGATCGGCCAGGTGGCGAAGGAAATCCAGAGCAATCTGGCGCAGATCGAACAGGTGCTCGACGGCTTCTTCCGCGACGCCGACAAGCGCGGCGACCTCGCCGGCCTCGACGCGCCGCTGCACCAGATCGTCGGTGCGCTGACGATCATGGGCCAGACGGCCGCCGTCGATACGCTGCGCGAATGCGCCGGCGAGATCCGCCGTTTCGCCGCCGCCGACTACGTGCCGGACGAAAAGGACTTCGAACGCGTCGCCGACCGCCTGTCGGCGCTCGGTTTCTTCATCGACTCGATGCAGCACGGCGCCAGCGACTTCGCCGAATTCACGCGCGCGATGAATGCCGCGCCCGATGCCGCAGCCGGGGAGGACGCGGCGGCGGGCAGCGTCGAGCAGGAACTCGAACAGGCCAAGCGCGAAACCCAGGCTCTGCTGCAGGCGCTCCAGGACCAGCCGGCCGACGAGAGCCTGCGCCACGAACTGAAGCAGAACCTGGAAATCCTCAAGCAGGACGCCGACCTGGTCGCTGACAGCGCCCTCGGCCAGCAGGCCAAGGCGGCGCTGTCGGCCCTCGACGCCGGCGCCGCGCCGGCCATCGACGCCGCCCTCGCCAGCTTCCGCCCGACGACGGCGGCGCCGTCCGCCGAAACGCTGCAACTGGCGCAGGCCGACGAAGAGGCGCTCGATGCCGAGCTGCTGGCGATCTTCATCGAGGAAGCGAAGGAAGTGCTCGGCGCGATCGGCGCCAACCTCGGGCTGCTGCGCGAGCAACCGCACAATGCGGAAGTGCTCACCAACGTCCGGCGTTCGTTCCACACGCTGAAGGGCTCCGGTCGCATGGTCGGCCTGCGCGAGCTCGGCGAGGTGGCCTGGTCGATCGAGCAGGTGCTCAACCTCTGGCTGCGCCAGGAACTCGAACTGACCGAGCAGGTGTTCGCCATGATCGGCGAGGCGCATCGCGTCTTCTCCGCCTGGGTCGCCCACCTGGAGGCCCGCGAACTGCCGCTGCCGAACGCCGCGCCGCTGGTGGCTCTCGCCGAATCGCTGCGGACCGGCGGCGAAGCGCCGAAGCCGGCGGCGGAGGCGCCGCCCGAAGTGCCGCCGGAAGCGCAGCCCGAAGCGCCGCCGGAAGCCGCTGCGGCAACCGACGACGACCTCTACGACAGCGCCGCCGCCACCCTCGTGCTCGGCGATCTGGTGCCGGCGGAGGCGGCGTCGCCGACCGACGACGACGCGCTGCCCGGCGATGCCTTCGCCGACCTCGACCTCGCCCCGCTCGATCTGGCCGGGGCCGAGGCGGCCGGCGAAATGGCTCTGGTCGAAGACAGTTTCCCGGCCAACGTCGTCCATGCCGACTTCGGCCGGCGCGAGGCGACGCCCGCTGAAGCGGTCGAAGCCGGGCCGTTGTCCGCCGAGGAGGCATTGCTTGCCGGCGAGGACGAACCGCCGCTGCCGCCGGAGGTCCCGGTCATCTCGCCGGAGATGCCGGACGCAACCGTCGCCGAGGCCGTCGAATCCATCGAATTGACCGATGGCGCCGCCGCGGCGGCGCTGCCGGAAATCGCCGTCACGGAAATCGCCGGCGAGGACGTGTTGCCGGCCGGTGCCGCGCCGTTGCCCGAGCGCGGCGCCAGCCTCGGCATTTCGCCGACGCTCTACGACATCTTCCTGGAGGAGGCGCGCACCCACGTCGCCACGCTGAACCGCGAGTTCGCCAGCTTCGCCGCCGATCCGGCGCAGCCGACGCCGTACCCGATGGCGCGCGCCGCGCACACGCTTGCCGGCATTTCCGGCACGGTCGGCATTGCCGTCATCAACCGTCTCGGCGCGACCCTCGAGCATGCCTTGCTCCGCCGCGAGACGACCGAGCATCCGGAATGCGCCGCCGGCGTCGAGAGCGTCCGCCAGGCGATCGCCGCCCTCGCGGCGATGGTCGACAGCGTCGCCGAAGAACGGATGCCGGAAGGGCAGCCGGATCTGCTCGCCGCGCTGGATACGCTCTATCCGCCGGCCGCGGCGCACGCTGCCGACCCGGCTGTCGCCGCTTCGGCGGGCCCTGAGCCGGCCGTCATGGCCGGCGAACCCCCCGAAGCGGCGCGGCCGCCGGCGGCTGCCGGCATTGCCGCCGACCTGTCCGGCATCCGCGACGAGCTCGACGAGCAACTGCTGCCGATCTTCCTCGAAGAGGCCGCCGAGCTGACTGCCGCCATCGGCGAGCAACTGCGCGCCTGGCGCGCCGCGCCCGGCGACACCGCGACGCTGCGTGCGCTGCACCGCCTGTTCCACACGCTGAAAGGCAGCGCGCGCATGGCCGGGGCGATGACGCTCGGCGAGATCACGCACGCCATCGAGTCGACCGTCGAGCAGGCGGACAAGGCCGGCAGCGCGCCGCCGGAACTGATCGACGACGTCGAGGCGGCCTTCGACAGCGTCGTCCAGATCGTCGACCGGCTGCAGCGCGGCGAAACGGCCGTGCCGGCCGCGCCCGACGCCGCGCCGGCGGCAGTTCCCGTCGTTGCGGCAACAGCCGCCGTCGCCGGCACGGGCGAGCCACCGGCGCCCGCCGACGCGCCGGCGGCCGCCGTTCCCGTGCCGGTCGCCGAGAGCGGCGGCGACGAGGCTGCCGCGCAGAAGGCGGTGATCCGCGTGCGCGCCGACCTGATCGACCAGCTGGTGAACGAAGCCGGCGAGCTGTCGATCGCGCGTACCCGCATCGAGGGCGAGATGGTCGGCCTGAAGGGTTCGCTGCTCGACCTGACGGAAAACGTCATCCGCCTGCGTCGCCAGCTGCGCGACATCGAAATCCAGGCCGAGACGCAGATGCAGTCGCGCATCGCGCAGACCGACGAGAAGCACGCCGGCTTCGACCCGCTCGAATTCGACCGTTTCACCCGTTTCCAGGAACTGACGCGGATGATGGCCGAGTCGGTGAACGACGTCGCCACCGTGCAGCAGAACCTGCTGAAGAACCTCGACGACGCCAACGCCGCGATCCTCGCCCAGGCGCGCATGAACCGGCAGCTGCAGCAGGCGCTGATGAGCGTGCGCATGGTGCCCTTTGCCAGCCAGGCCGACCGTCTCTACCGCATCGTCCGGCAGACGGCGAAGGAGCTCGGCAAGCGCGCCAACCTGGAAATCCGCGGCGGCCAGGTCGAACTCGACCGCTCGGTGCTGGACAAGATCGGCGCGCCGCTCGAACACCTGCTGCGCAACGCCGTCGCGCACGGCCTGGAAGGGCGCGAGGCGCGGCTGGCCGCCGGCAAGCCGGAGATCGGCGAGGTGACGCTGACGCTGGCGCAGGAAGGTAACGAAATCATCCTGAGCATGGCCGACGACGGTGCCGGTCTCGACTTCGAACGCATCCGCGCGCGCGGCATCGAGGCCGGCCTGCTCGCCGCCGACGAGGCCGCCGACGAGGGCCGCCTGATCAAGCTGATCTTCACGCCCGGCTTCTCGACCGCCGCCGAGGTCAGCCAGATCGCCGGCCGCGGCATCGGCATGGACGTCGTCAAGACCGAGATCGGCGATCTCGGCGGCCGCATCGAGGTGCACTCGGTGCCGGGCAAGGGCTCCACCTTCCGCCTCTACATCCCGCTGACGCTGGCGGTGACGCAGGCCTTGCTGGTCCGCGCCGGTTCGCACCTCTATGCGATTCCGTCGTCGATGATCGAGCAGGTGCTGGAACTGAAGGAAGCCTTCCTCGCCCGCATCCGCGAGGCCGGCGAGGCGGAATGGCTGGGCAACAAGTATCCCTACCGCTTCCTGCCGCACCTGCTCGGCGACCTGCAGGCGCTGCCCGAGGCCCGCCGGCAGTACTGGGTGCTGCTGCTGCGCTCCGGCGCACAGCGCGTTGCCGTGCAGGTCGACGAACTGCGCGGCAACCGCGAAATCGTCGTCAAGAACATCGGTCCGCAGCTCGCCCGCGTCGTCGGCATCGACGGCGCGACGGTGCTCGGCGACGGCCAGGTGGTGCTGATCCTGAACCCGGTGGCGCTGGCCTCGCGTTCGCGCGCGGCGCACCTGGAGGACGTCGTGCCGGCGGCGCTGCACGCGCCGGCCGAGACCAAGGGGCAGGTGGCGACGCTGCCGACGGTGATGGTCGTCGACGACTCGCTGACGGTGCGCAAGATCACCGGCCGCCTGCTCGCCCGCGAAGGCTATCAGGTGCTGACGGCGAAGGACGGCGTCGATGCGCTGGAGCAGATGCTCGACATCGTCCCCGACGTGCTGCTGGTGGACATCGAGATGCCGCGCATGGACGGCTTCGACCTGACGCGCAACGTGCGCGCCGACGAGAAGCTGAAGCACGTGCCGATCGTCATGATCACCTCGCGCACCGCCGACAAGCACCGCAACTATGCGTTCGAGATCGGCGTGAACAACTACCTCGGCAAGCCCTATCAGGAAGAGGAACTGCTCGCGCTGGTCGCCGACTACACCCGGGCGAAGCGGCAGCCGTCCTGAACGGGTTTCGCCCCCGCAAAGGCCGGCCGTTCAGCCGGCCTTTTTTACGGAGCTTCGCAGTGAGGTTTGGGGCGTGGGAAGCGGTGAAAGGTTGATCGGGAAAAGCGTTATTGCAGCGCCTTTGATGGATATGGATATCGACTTCAACTGTACGGGTTGCGGCAATTGCTGCAAGGAATCAAGGCTTCCGCTGTCCGCGGCGGAAGCTGTTCGTTGGCTGCAGGATGGACATCCCGTGCAGGTCCTTTGCGAGGCGATTCCTTGGCCAGGAGAGCCTCCTGCTGCAGATCTGCTTGGTGCGTTCAAGCGGGAAAGATCTTTTTCCGCTGTGTCCGGAGCGTTGCCGATCCGCGTTCTGGTCACGCTGGCGGCTCCCCTCGGGCAGAGTTGCCCGAACCTCCTTGCGGATAACCGTTGCGGCATCTACGAACGCAGGCCGGATGTCTGCAGGATATATCCTGCGGAGACCAACCCTTTTCGCGCGCTGGTTACTGCCGGAAAGCGCTGCCCTCCTGAAGCGTGGCAGGCCGGCGGTCGGCCGCTGATGAGGAACGCTCTCCCCACGGACCGCGAACTGCGTCGGCACATCGAAAGCAGGTTGCTACGGATGGTCGCCGATGTTCCGTTGCAGGAAGAATTGTGTGCGACATTGGGCGTTCGGACTGCCGCCTTGGCGAATGAAGGCTATGCCGTGCACTCGCCCGACTCCGGGAACTTGCTGCAGGTACTGCTGGCGGCCGGAAAACGACCGCCCCCGGCACGGCAAGGCTGGGATTTCATCACTGATTGTGCCAAAACCGTCGAAGCCATCCGTTCTTGCGATGCCCGATGTTTTCTGGCGTCGGATCATTCGCCGGGAGGCGTTGAATATTTGAGCCTGGGCTGTAATCAGGCGGCATGTGTTACGGCCCGGTAGTCAAGCCTTTTTCACGACCTCGTAACGGGCCAGCGTGCGCCGGCGCGCGGCGTCGTGGTCGACCAGCGGCGCCGGGTAGTCGCGGCCGACCGTCACGCCGCAGGCCGCCTGCTCGGCCGCCGGCATCCGCCACGGCGCGTGCAGCCAGCGCAGCGGCACCGTCGCCAGCTCGGGCACGTAGCGGCGGATGAAGCGGCCTTCCGGATCGAACTTCTCCGACTGCGTCACCGGGTTGAAGATGCGGAACCACGGCTGCGCGTCGCAGCCGGTCGAGGCCGCCCACTGCCAGCCGCCGTTGTTGGCGGCGAGGTCGAAGTCGAGCAGGCGCTCGGCGAACCAGCGCTCGCCGTGCCGCCAGTCGATGCCGAGGTCCTTGCACAGGAACGAGGCGGCGACCATGCGCAGCCGGTTGTGCATGTAGCCCGAGGCGGCGAGCTGGCGCATCGCCGCGTCGACCAGCGGGTAGCCGGTGCGCCCCTCGCGCCAGGCGGCCAACCCTTCCGGCCAGTCGTCCCAGGCGATGCGGTCGTATTCCGGGCGGAAACTGCGGTCGACGACGTGCGGGAAGCGGTCGAGGATCATGAAGTAGAAGTCGCGCCAGATCAGTTCGGCGAGCCAGCAGTCGGCGCCCTCGCCGCCTTCGTGCCAGGCGTGCGCGGCGAGTTCGCGGATCGAAATCGTGCCGAAGCGCAGGTGCGGCGACAGGTAGGAAACGCCCTTCACCGCAGGGAAATCGCGCTGCGCCCGGTAGCGCGCCAGCCGCTCGCGGAAATCGTCGAAGCGTGCGCGGGCGCCGGACATGCCCGGTGCGACGCCGAGCGCCGCTAGGTCGACGGCGGCGAAGCCGAGATCGGCGAGCGGCGGCACGCCGTGCGGCAGCGGCGGCGCGGCCAGCTGTCCGGTAAAGCTCGGCCGCGGCGCCAGGTCGTCCTCGGTTAGGCGGCGCAGCCAGGCGTTGCGGTACGGCGTGAACACGGAAAACGGCGTGCCGGCCTGCGTCAGCACGGCGTCGCCGTCGAAGACCGCCTGGTCGCGCAGCAGTTCGAGACGGCGGCCAGCGGCGGCGAGCGCGACGGCGACCGCCGCGTCGCGCGCCTTCGCCGCCGGTTCGTAATCGCGGCCGGCGAACACCGTCGTTACGCCGAGCGCCGCCGCCAGCGCCGGAAGCTCGCGCACCGGGTCGCCGTGGCGGACGATCAGGCCGCCGCCGCGCGCGGCGAGCGCCGCGTCGAGTTCGACCAGCGCTGCGTGGATGAAGGCGACGCGCGCGTCGCTGCGCGCCGGTAGCGCGTCGAGGATCGTCGTGTCGAAAACGAAGGCGCAGTAAACCGGTCCGCCGGCGGCGAGCGCGGCGGCCAGCGGGGCGTGGTCGGTGTCGCGCAGGTCGCGGCGAAACCAGACGAGGGAGGGGGGATTCATCTGCTTGCAGACCATCGCGTTTGTCTCGGGTTCAAGCGGCGATTAAAATGCCGGACATGCAGTCCGTCAATCTGACCGATCACTTCCTCATCGCCATGCCGGCGATGGCGGACCCGTATTTTTCCGGCACCCTGGTCTATATCTGCGAGCACAACGAGCAGGGGGCGCTCGGCATTATCGTCAATCGCCCGATCGACATGACCCTCGCCGCGCTCTTCGAGAAGATCGAGGTGCCGCTGGAGGCCGCCGGCTTCGAGCGCATGCCGGTCTATTTCGGCGGCCCGGTGCAGACCGACCGCGGCTTCGTGCTGCACCGCCCGGTCGGCGGCTGGCAGTCGACGCTGGCGGTCAACGGCGAAGTCGGCCTGACCAGCTCGCGCGACGTGCTGCAGGCGGTCGGCCGCGAGGGCGATCCGCACGAGATCATCGTCACCCTCGGCTACTCCGGCTGGTCGGCCGGCCAGCTCGAAGAAGAGCTGGCGCAGAACGCCTGGCTGACCGTGCCGGCGCAGCCCGGCATCCTCTTCGACACGCCGTTCGAGGGCCGCCTGCCGGCGGCGATGGACACGCTCGGCATCAGCTTCACGAATCTTGCCGAGGACGCCGGGCATGCCTGAGCCGGCCGGCACGGTGCTGGCCTTCGACTACGGCGAGCAACGCATCGGCGTCGCCGTCGGCGAATCCCTGCTGCGCACCGCGCATCCGCTGACGGTGATCCACGCCCATGCCAACGACGAGCGCTTCGCGGCGATCGCCGCGCTGATCGCCGAGTGGCGGCCGGTGCGGCTGGTCGTCGGCCTGCCGACGACCGACGACGGCGCACCGCATGCGCTGGCGGCGCGCTGTACGCGCTTTGGCAACCGGCTGCACGGCCGCTTCGGCCTGCCGGTCGCCTTCGCCGACGAGCGCCTGAGCTCCGCCGACGCCACGGCGCGGCTGCGCGAAGCCGGGCGCGACGCGAGAAGCGCCAAGGCGCACCTCGACGCCGTCGCCGCGCAAGTCATCCTGCAAACCCATTTCGACAGCGAACCCCGGGAACCCCATGTCCAGACCCTTACCTGACGCCGAGCAGCAGTGCGCGGCGCTGGCCGAGCAGCTGCGGCCGCACGTCGGCCCGCAAACGGCCCTGATCGGCATCCACAGCGGCGGCGTCTGGATCGCCGGGCGCCTGCGCGAGTTGCTCGCCATGCCCGACGAGCCGGGCTGCATCGACGTTTCCTTCTACCGCGACGACTTCGCCGAGAAGGGTCTGCATCCGCAGATCAAGCCAAGCTCGATCCCGTTCGAGGTCGAGGGCCGGCACATCGTGCTGGTCGACGACGTGCTCTACACCGGCCGCACGACGCGCGCCGCGCTGAACGAGATCTTCGACTACGGCCGGCCGGCGAAGGTCGAGCTGGCGGTGCTCGCCGACCGCGGCGGCCGCGAGCTGCCGGTGGCGGCGCAGTACAACACCTGGGACGTCCAGCTCGCCGCCGGCGAAACGCTGGTGCTGGCGCGCGACGATGCCGGGCGGCTTTCGTGGAGGCTGGACCATGTCTAAGCAGCGCAACCCGCAGCTGAACGCCAACGGCGAGCTGACCCACCTGCTGTCCACCGAGGGCCTGCCGCGCGAGGTGCTGACGCACATCCTCGACACCGCCGCGTCGTTCATGGAAGTTTCCGAGCGCGACGTGAAGAAGGTGCCGCTGTTGCGCGGCAAGAGCGTCTTCAACCTGTTCTTCGAGAACTCGACGCGCACCCGCACCACGTTCGAGATCGCCGCCAAGCGGCTGTCGGCGGACGTCCTCAACCTCGACATCACGCGCAGCTCGACGGCCAAGGGCGAGACCCTGCTCGACACCATCGACAACCTCTGCGCGATGCACGCCGACATGTTCGTCGTCCGCCACGCCACCTCGGGTGCGCCCTACCTGATCGCCGAGCACCTGGCGCGCGTCGGCCGCAACGACATCCACGTCGTGAACGCCGGCGACGGGCGCCATGCGCATCCGACGCAGGGCCTGCTCGACATGTACACGATCCGCCACTACAAGAAGGAATTCCACAACCTGACGGTGGCCATCGTCGGCGACATCCTGCACTCGCGCGTCGCCCGCTCCGACATCCACGCGCTGAACACGCTCGGCGCCGGCGAGGTGCGCGCCATCGGCCCGCAGACGCTGCTGCCGACGCAGATGGAAAAGCTTGGCGTGCGCGTTTTCCACGACCTGGAGGAAGGCATCAAGGGCTGCGACGTGGTGATCATGCTGCGCCTGCAGAACGAGCGCATGAACGGCGCGCTGCTGCCGTCGGCTGGCGAGTACTTCAAGCGCTACGGGCTGACGCCGGAAAAGCTGGCGCTGGCCAGGCCGGACGCCATCGTCATGCACCCGGGGCCGATGAACCGCGGCGTCGAGATCGATTCGGAAGTCGCCGACGGTCCGCAGGCGGTGATCCTGCCGCAGGTCAGTTTCGGTATCGCCGTGCGCATGGCGGTGATGAGCATCGTCGCGGGGAACTGAACATGACGACCCAGAAAATTTCCATCAAGAACGGCCGCCTGATCGACCCGAAGCACGGCGTCGATGCCCGCCTCGACCTGCATCTTGCTGCTGGCCGCGTCGCCGCCGTCGGTGCGGCGCCGGACGGTTTCGCCGGCGCGCGCGTCATCGACGCCGCCGGCTGCGTCGTCTGCCCCGGCCTCGTCGACCTGGCGGCACGGCTGCCCGGCCTCGAAGGCGAGCTTGCCGCCGCCGTCGCCGGCGGCGTCACGGCGCTGGCCTGCCCGCCCGACACGCGGCCGCCGCTCGACGAACCGGGCCTCGTCGAGCGCCTCGTCGGTCGCGCCGGGGATGCCGGACTGGCGCGCGTGCTGCCGCTCGGCGCGCTGACCGCGCGTCTGCGCGGCGAAGCGCTGGCCGAGTTCGACCGCCTGACGCGCGCCGGCTGCGTCGCCTTCTCGCAGGGCAACACGGCGCTGGTCGATACACAGGTGCTGCTGCGCGCCATGCAGTACGCCGCCACCTTCGGCCACGCCGTCTGGCTGCGGCCGCAGGACAAGCATCTCGCCGGCGAGGGTGTCGCCCACGACGGCGAGGTCGCCGCCCGCCTCGGCCTGCCGGCGATCCCCGCCGCCGCCGAGACGGTGGCCATCGCCACCGCGCTCGAACTGGCACGCACGACCGGCGTCCGCCTGCACCTGATGCGCCTGTCCACCGCCGGCGGCGTCGCGCTGGTGCGCCGCGCGCGTGCCGACGGGCTGGCCGTCAGCTGCGACGTCGGCGTGCATCACCTGCACCTGACCGAAATGGACATCGGCTTCTTCGACAGCGCCGCCCGCTTCGACCCGCCGCTGCGCGCGCAGCGCGACCGCGAGGCGCTGTCGGCCGCCGCCGCCGACGGGCTGCTGGCGATCTGCTCCGACCACACGCCGGTCGACGCCGATGGCAAGCAGCTGCCGTTCGGCGAGGCCGAGACCGGCGCCAGCGGCCTCGAACTGCTGCTGCCGCTGACGCTGAAATGGGCCGAGGCGGCCGGCGTGCCGCTGGCGACGGCGCTGGCGCGCATCACCTGCGATCCGGCGGCGATCCTCGGCGTCGCCGGCGGCGAACTGGCCGTCGGTGCGCCGGCCGACGTCTGCGTCTTCGACCCGTCGGCGGTCTGGCAGGTCACCGCCGACGCGCTGCGCAGCGACGGCAAGAACACGCCCTTCCTCGGCTGCGGCATGCAGGGCCGCGTGCGGACGACGCTGGTCGGCGGCCGCGTCGTCTTCGGCGACTGAAACCTCCGGCCGTAAACGCCGACGGGCGACCCGCGGGTCGCCCGTTTTTCGTTGCTGCGGCGGCGTTCAGCCGTCAGCCGCTCCCCAAGGGAGCTACCACTCAGCCGTCTGCGTTGATCTTTGCGATGAGCGCCTGCAGCGTCGCCGCCGCCTTGTCGTTGTCCACCTGGCAGGTGCCGGCCGCCTGATGGCCGCCGCCGCCGTACTGCAGCATCAGCTCGCCGACGTTGGTCCGGCTGCTGCGATCGAGGATCGACTTGCCGGTGGCGAACACCGTGTTCTGCTTCTGCACGCCCCACATCACGTGGATCGAGATGTTGGTCTGCGGGAACAGCGCGTAGATCATGAAGCGGTTGGTGGCGTAGATCGTTTCCTCGTCGCGCAGGTCGAGGACGACCAGGTTTTTGTGCACCGTGCTGCAGCGGAGCAGCTGTTCCTTGGCCTTCTCGGCGTGCTCGAAGTACAGCTCGACGCGCTCCTTCACGTCCGGCAGCGCGAGGATCTCGTCGATGCCGTGGTTCCGGCAGTACTTGATGAGGTCCATCATCAACGCGTAGTTGCTGATGCGGAACTCGCGGAAGCGGCCGAGACCGGTGCGCGCGTCCATCAGGTAGTTGAGCAGCACCCAGCCCTTCGGGTCGAGGATCTCGTCGCGCGTGAACTGTGCCGAGTCGGCCTTGTCCACGGCCTCCATCATGTCGTCGGCGATCGTCGGAAAAGCCTTCTTGCCGCCGTAGTAGTCGTAGACGACGCGCGCCGCCGACGGCGCCTTGGCGTCGATGATGTGGTTCTTGCGCTCGCCGGTGTTGCGGATGGTCTCCGATTCGTGGTGGTCGAAGGCGAGGTGCGCGCCCGGCACGTAGGGCAGGTTGGTGGTGATGTCGCGCGGGCCGATGTCGATCTTGCCGTCCTGCATGTCCTTCGGATGGACGAACTTGATGTCGTCGATCAGGTCGAGTTCGTTCAGCAGCACGGCGCACACCAGGCCGTCGAAGTCGCTGCGCGTGACCAGGCGGAATTTCTGCTCGCTCATTTCTTTGCCCCCCAAAAAGCTGACCGGAAAGGCTGCATCTTAGCAGCAGCCGGGCGGCCGGGTTTACCCGCCGTGCCGATGGTGCGAGGATAAGCATCCGGAATTTCCGGTAACGAAGGAGTGGAGCGATGAAGAAGAAATCCTGCCTCGCCGCGAGCGCGCTGCTGCTCGTCGCCGCGGCCCCGGCGGCGTTCGCCGCGCCCGACTGGAGCAAGGTGCCGAAGCGCGACGTTGTCGTCTTCAGTCCGGGCGCGACGCCGATCGAGTGGGTGATGAAGAAGTCCGACCACAGCGGCCGCACCGGCATCAACAAGGGCGAGAGCTGCGTCGGCTGCCACGAGGAAAAGGGCGGCCTGAACTTCGACATGGCGCGGCTGGCCGGCAAGGAGCTGGAACCGGCCGGCGCGCCGAAGACGCTGAGCTTCCCGGTGACGGTGCAGGCGGCCTACGACAAGGACAAACTCTACCTGCGCCTCAGCTTCAAGGCGCCGAAGGATGCCGCCGCCGGCGCCGACCGCGAGGAGGCGTCGCCGAAGCACGAGGTCAAGGCGGCGGTGATGCTGCTCGGCGCCAAGGTGCCGATGGCGGCGCAGGTCGGCTGCTGGGCGACCTGCCACGCCGACGTGCGCTCGATGCCGGGCGCCGATCCGAACAAGAAGAAGTACATCTCGTCGGCCAGCCTCGGCGGCGACGTCTATGCCGACTATTTTCAGTGGAAGAGCGGCGAAGCCGGCAAGGGCGCCGTCCAGCTCGATGGCCATGTCGCCGAGGCGCGCGTGAACAAGGACGGCAAGGCGCTGGTCAAGGCTGAAGGCGAGAACAAGGGCGGCCAGTACGTCGTCACCTTCACGCGCAAGCTGGCCGGCAGTGCCGGCGACCTCGCCCTGGCGGAAGGCGCGGTGGTGCCGTTCGGCATCGCCATCCACGCCGACCGGACGATCCACCGCTTCCATCACGTCTCGCTCGGCTACACCCTCGGCCTCGGCGCCGACGCCGACATCAAGGCGAGCAAGCAGTAAACGCGACGCGGCCGGCGACACCGCCGGCATGCATTCCGGCCCCGGCCGCGGCCGGGGTTTTCATTGGGGAAACAGGCGTTGCGCGAGGTCGTCCGGTGCTGCGGCGATTTCCACGACCTTGCGCCGCGAGGTCTGGCCGCTCTTCAGCGTCACTGCCGCTTTCGGCAGGTCGAGACGCTCGGCGAGGAAGGCGAGCAGCGCCGCGTTCGCCTTGCCGTCGACCGGCGGTGCGGCGAGACGCAGCTTGAGCGCGTCGCCGTGGATGCCGGCGACCTCGGTCTTCTTCGCGCCCGGCTGGATGTGCAGCGTCAGCGTCGCGCCGCCGTCGGCGCCGCGGCGCAGCCAGCTGCCGCCGTCGCTCACAGCAGGATGAGGACGACCTGCAGCAGCAGGATGGCGACCAGCGGCGACAGATCGATGTTGGCGATCGGCGGCAGGAAGCGCTGGATCGGCTGCAGCAGCGGCCGGTTGAACTGGTGCACCGGCGTGGCCAGCGGCGAGTGCGGATTGACCCAGGAGAGCACGGCCTGGATGAAGAGCGCGCCGATGAACAGGTAGATGCCGAGGCGCAGCGTGGCGACGGCGCCGCGCCAGAGGACGAGCAGTGCCAGTTCGCCGGTCTGCCCGAGTTCGGGGGCGACGCCGCGCAGCGAGAGGACGACGAGCAGCAGCAGGCACTGCAGCCACCACGCCGGCAGCAGGCTGGCCAGATCCCAGCCCATGATGCCGGGAATGAAGCGGCGCAGCGGCTTCACCGCCCAGTTCGTCAGTTGCACGACGAAGGTGCCGATCTGGTTGGCGAAGGAGACGCGGTTCAGCTGCATGAAGAAACGGGTCAGCAGCAGCAGGCTGAAGAAGCCGGCGAGCGCGTCGATGAGGAACAGCAGGGCCTGGGCCATGGTCGGGTCTCCGGATCAATCCTTGCCGAGCAGCTCGCCGAGCTCGCGGCCGCGCGCGTCGGCGGCCAGTACGCCGGCGACGATGCCGGCGAGCACGCCGCCTTCGTCCATCTTCGCCAGCGCCGCGGCGGTGGTGCCGCCCTTCGACGTCACCCGCTCGCGCAGCACGCTGGCCGGTTCGCTCGACTGCGCGGCCAGCTGCGCCGCGCCGAGCGTCGTGCCGATCGCCATCTGCCGCGCCTGTTCGGGCGTGAAACCGAGGTCGAGCGCCGCTTTCTGCAATGCCTCGATGAACAGGAAGACGTAGGCCGGGCCGCTGCCGGAGACGGCGGTCACCGAATCCATCCGCGCCTCGTCAGCGATCCACAGCGTGCTGCCGACCGCCTGCAGCACGCGTTCGGCGGCGGCGCGGCCGGCGTCGTCGACTTCCGGCAGCGCATAGAGGCCGGTGACGCCGGCGCCGATCAGCGCCGGCGTGTTCGGCATCGTCCGCACCAGCCGGCGGTGGCCGCCGAGCCAGCGCGACAGGTCGGCGAGGCGCAGGCCGGCGGCGATGCTGACCACCAGCTGTTGCCCGAGGTGCGGCGCCAGCGGCGCGCAGGCCTCCTTCATCTGCTGCGGCTTCACGGCGAGGACGATCAGGTCGCAGGCCCAGGCGTCGGCGTCGGGGCCGGCATACGTGCAGATGCCGTAGTCGGCGGCGAGCTTCGCGCGGTTGTCCGGGTTGAGCTCGACGGCGGCGATGTCGGCGGCGGCGAAACCCTTGCCGATGAGGCCGCCGATGAGCGCGGCGGCCATGTTGCCGCCGCCGAGGAAGGTGATCTTCATGGCGTGTTCCGTTCTCCAAAAATGGCGGTGCCGACGCGCACCAGCGTCGCTCCCTCGGCGATAGCCGCCTCCAGGTCGTGCGACATGCCCATCGACAGCGTGTCGAGCGGCAGGCCTTCCTGCCGCAGCCGCTCGCACAGGTCGCGCAGCGTGCGGAACGCGGCGTGCTGTCCGGCGACGTCGTTGGTCGGCTCCGGGATGCACATCAGTCCGCGCAGGCGCAGGTTCGGCAGCGCGGCGACGGCGTGCGCCAGCGCCGGTGCGTCGGCCGGCGCGCAGCCGCTCTTCGTCGCCTCGCCGCTGACGTTCACCTGCAGGCAGACGTTGAGCGGTGGCTTCCCCGGCGGGCGTTGCGCCGACAGGCGCTCGGCGATCTTCAGCCGGTCGACCGAGTGCACCCAGGCAAAGGCCTCGGCGACCGGCCGCGTCTTGTTGCTCTGCAGCGGCCCGATGAAGTGCCATTCGAGCCCGAGCGCGGCCAGCCCGACGGCCTTCGCGCAGCCTTCCTGCACGTAGTTCTCGCCGAAGGCGCGCTGCCCGGCGCTGGCCGCCGCACGCACGCAGTCGGCCGGCCAGGTCTTGCTGACCGCGAGCAGCGCGATGCCCGCCGGATCGCGGCCGGCGGCCCGCGCAGCCGCGTCGATGCGGCCGCGCACGGCTTGCAGGTTGGCGGAAATTGGCGTCATAATCGCTCGCTGATCAGGGCCGCAGAGTATAGCAGCAGCGCCCTGCCACAAGCCCGAGGACTCCCCCGCATGGATATCACCGAACTGCTGGCTTTCGGCGTCAAGAACAAGGCCTCCGACCTGCATCTTTCCGCCGGCCTGCCGCCGATGATCCGCGTCCATGGCGACGTGCGCCGCATCAACCTGCCGGCGATGGAGCACAAGGA